>JAVBSK010000335.1:0-5319 GCA_031556755.1 Bacteroidales bacterium
TGTCATTCTGTTGCTGATATTTTTTGCGTTTGTATTGTTGATGCTGATTGAGTTCATGATTGATGTTTTTTAATTTGTTAATTATTAGTGTGTGTGTTTGTGTGTGTTGTTTAATTACACTGCAAATGTAGGGCTGAATCAGCAACCTAGCCAGAAAATGTTCGGATAAATACAATTACTTATGATTCGTTAACATTTAAGCTGAAAATAGCGGTTGATTTAAAGAAATATTATATAAAATGGCTTAAAGTTTACAAGTTTACGAGTTGGGACGAAAGGCGCTGAGAGAAATAATATCAACAAATACCATCAATATCAATTCCCAACTTAGGACTGAATGAACAATCTTAATTAAATTGCAAATTTACACTTATTAACTGCAAATATAGGAAAACCTAATCCCTTCTCGACATACTACTTTTGCAAACAAATTAAAAAAAGTTACAAGGATGAACGAAATATTTAGTATTGAGGGAAAAGTAGCCGTTATTACGGGTGCAGGCGGTGTATTGGGTGGAAGTATTGCCCGGAGTTTTGTGCAGGCAGGAGCCAAAGTGGTGGCTATTGATATTCGCCGGGAGAATCTGGAAGTACGGGTGGAAGAATTGAAAAGCTTGGGAGGCGAAGTTTTCGGAATGCTAGGAAATGTCCTTGACATAGAGAGTTTGGAAAACGTTGCTCAGGAAATATTGAATAAATGGGGACGGATTGATATCTTGTTGAACATCGCCGGAGGTAATCTTCCCGGCGCCACATTGAATCCTGATCAGGAATTTTTTGACATGAAAATTGCCGATTGGGAAAAAGTAACAAATTTGAATATGAATGGAACTGTTTATCCGTCCATTGTATTCGGGAAAGTGATGTCCTGTCAGAAGAATGGTTCCATTATCAATGTATCATCCATGGCTGCTTATTCGGCTATCACACGCGTACCGGGCTATTCGGCGGCGAAAACGGCGGTCAGTAATTTTACCCAGTGGTTGGCTACTGAAATGGCGATGAAATATGGCGATGGTATACGGGTAAATGCTATTGCTCCTGGATTCTTTATCGGCGATCAAAACCGCGCCGTCCTTATTAATTCCGATGGTTCGTTGACAGACAGGAGTATAAAAGTGCTCGCAAAAACTCCTATGGGTCGTTTCGGAGATATTTCCGAACTGAATGGAGCCGTTCAGTTCCTATGCAGTGATGCCGCTAGTTTCATCACTGGAGCAGTATTGCCTATTGATGGCGGATTCAGCGCATTTAGTGGAGTATAAGTATAATATATTTATCAAAAGAGCCGATAGTTCTTCAATGTGAATGTAAAAAATACTCAAAATTAAGAATAGATATGATAAAGACTTGGAGATGGTTTGGAAGGAATGATAAAATTACCCTGCCAATGTTGCGCCAGATAGGAGTGGAAGGGATTGTTACCGCCTTGCACCATATACCTAATGGTGAGGTATGGACATTGGAGGCTATCCTAGAACATAAATCGTATATCGAAGAAAACGGATTACATTGGTCGGTAGTGGAAAGTCTTCCGGTAAGTGAAGCCATCAAATACGGAGGTTCTGAACGCGATCGCTTGATAGATAATTACATTGTCAGTCTCGAAAATCTGGGTAAAGCAAATATCCGTACTGTCTGCTACAATTTTATGCCTGTGATCGACTGGATACGTACCGAACTGGATTACAAACTGGAAGATGGCAGTTCTACTCTGTTTTTCGACAAAACACGTTTTGCCTATTTCGATATTTATATACTTGGCCGTAAAAACGCTGAATCAGACTATTCTTCCGGAGAACTGGAATATGTCAGAACGTTGAGTCGACAAATTACGGAAAAAGAAAAAGAACAATTGGTAGATACTATTATTGTCAAGACCCAGGGATTCATCAATGGAAATATCAAGGAGGGAGAGCTACATCCGGTAGCGATTTTCAATCGTTTGCTCAATCTGTACGGCGGAATTGATAAAACGGCTTTACGTGAAAACCTGTGTTATTTTCTCCGTCGGATCATGCCGGTATGCGATGCATACGATATTAATATGTGTATCCACCCCGATGACCCTCCCCGGGCGGTATTAGGTTTACCACGTATTGTGACCGATGAAAAAGATATTCGATGGTTGCTTGATGCAGTAGATAATCCGCACAACGGATTGACATTCTGTGCCGGTTCGTTGAGCTCCGGATTGCAGAACGATGTGCCTGCATTGGCCAGGCGATTTGCCTCCCGTACACGGTTTGTGCATCTTCGGAGTACGGATGTCTATCCCGATGGAAATTTTATCGAAGCTTCCCACCTGGAAGGACGTGGACGTCTGATAGAACTTGTCGAAATTTTTGAGAAGGAAAATTCTCATCTACCTATGCGTGTGGATCATGGGCGGATGATGTTGGGCGATGAAGACAAAGGATATAATCCCGGCTATTCGTTTCACGGCAGGATGTACGCTCTGGCGCAGATGGACGGTGTGATAGCTGCTGTAAGACATTTTAATACGTCGAAGGGTCGGCAATAGACAATTGATTGACGATTTAATTCGAAATTCTTTCGATCAGGTAAGTGGAGTTGACTCCATACTGCTTGATCAGGCGGGTAAATTCGGACAAATGCACATTCAGTAGTTTTACATCTTCTTTCCGGACAATTCTTATTTCTCCCCCGTTTAATCCGCCCTCGCAAACATAGACGGTATAGAATGATTCCCCTTCATTGGTTACATAACACAGGGAATAGCTTCTTTCGTCACCAAGTAGAGCCGGTCTGAAGCTATCGCTTTTTTTTACTCCGATACTGGTTCCAAAGATCGACTTGATCAAATTATAGACGGGGATTTTGGATAGGACATTCTCTTCCAGCAAAGCAATCTTATTTTTCACGAATGCGGATTTAAGCAATAGACCTGCCAGATATCCGATGATTAACATGATTACGATAGAGATCAGAAAGATGCCGATGACTCCCAGTATACGTGTAATGTTTAGCATTTTTTCAATTGAAAGTACGACTGGTTGGATGATATGATGTAACTTTTCCAATAAAATAAAAACGACGATCAGAGGAAAGAGTAAGCCGACATATCCACTCAAAATGGTAGAAAATATTTTTTTCATGGGTAATAATTGAGAATAATATATAGAACAAAAAAAAATAGAAACTGTTTAGTCCCTGGCTAAAATATCCGGTTGCGGAAAATCGGCAAACTTGAGAGACTTTTAATGAGAGATAAATTGACGACTTATCTGTTCCCTATAATTTTCTGTTGATTCTCACTGATATTTGTAGTCCCGAAGGTTAGTGTTTTTTCAGAATACGGTGAGGGATATGACCATGTCCGATTAAGTCGAAAGGACAATCGAAATGCTTTTCCAGCCAATGATAATTGACATTTGTTCCAGGATGATAGTGCAGAGTTTCATTTACGCAAGCAATATTTTTAACGGTAGAGATAACCGTTCCAATGTCATGGGAAACCAGAATGATGGCGGTATCTTTGTTTATTTCCTGTAATATTTCGTAAAACCTGATTTCAAATTTTTTATCGACATAGGAGTTCGGCTCATCTAAAACCAGTAATTCCGGTTGATCAATCACTGCCCTTGCCAGCAGTGTTCTTTGACGTTGTCCTCCTGAAATATCTCCGATGGCTTTTTGACTTATTTCCGTCAATCCCATCAATTCCATGGTTTTTTCAACTTTTTCTTTGATTTCCTGTTTGGAGCAAGTCTTTTTTACGCCTAATCCCGATTGAACAACTTCATGTACCAATATAGGAAATTTTTTATCTATATGGTTGATTTGCGGCATATAGCCGATTTTATTTCTGAACCTTGAATCCTGATAGTTTATTTCTCCGGAATAAGGTTTCAATAGACCCAATATCACTTTTAATAAAGTCGTTTTCCCTCCTCCGTTAGGACCAATGATCCCGAGGAAATCCTGTGCATAAATATTCAGAGAAACATCTTTTAATACGGGTTTCTCTCCATATCCCGCACTGATCTTTTTTATTTCGACCAATTTATTCATTTGCCAATGCTTTTGCGATACGAATCATTTCCTCGTGCCAATGATAGTTGAGAGGGTCTATCGATACCAGCTTGCATCCGGTTTCTTTGGCTATTATTTCGGCATTTTTCTCATCAAACTCTTTTTGAATGAATATGGTTTTGATATTTTTGATTCTGGAAACTTCGATCAATTGTTTGAGTTGCACTGGCGTCGGTTCTTTTCCTCCTATTTCGATACAATATTGTGTCAGACCATAATCCCTGGCAAAGTAAGTAAGAGAAGGATGATAGATAATGAACGATTTGTTTTTGGAATGATCTATCAACGCAGTGACGATACTGTCGGTTTCGGTTATTTTCCGTTCGATCTTCGCCAGATTACGGGTATAAATCTCTTCGTTGAATTTGTCAACTTCCACCAGAGCGTCATACATATTTTCCACGATCAGGCAAACCTGTTTGGGAGAAGTCCAGATATGCGGATCAATCCCGTCATGTCCATGAAAATGAGTTTCTTCATGTTCATGTTTGCCCTCGTAATGCTCATTTTCACCGGAAACAATATAGGCAACGCCTTTACTGTTATCAAATACTTTCAGATCGGGGTTGTTTTCAATGATTTTGTCCATCCATGCAGTTTCGAATCCGATGCTTCCGATGCGAAAATAAATCTCGCTGGCAGACAGTTTTGTCATTTCTACAGGAGAAGGATCGTAAGTCTCAGGACTGACGCCGGGAGGCACCATCGTATGAACTTCAAACAAAGAGTCAACTAATTGCTCCGCAAAATAACGTTGGGGTTCAATGGTTACAGTTATGATTCTCTCGGAAGATTCTTTTTGACCACATGAAACCAAAAAGATAATACAGAAAAGTAATAGATAATTTTTATTCATTGATTTTGTATGAAAATTAAATTCCAAGTTGCAAATATAGCTTAAAAATTGAAAATGGACAACGGCTTAGGGCTTAGGATCAGGAAGTGAGCAATAAAAAAATGCGATTCTCACGAACCGCATTCCTCTTTACACTATTAACATTTTACACATATTTTGAATTTGAACTCTTTCTTGATTAATTGAAAATTGACGATGGAAAGTGAACGTTGTTTAACTCGTTAACTGATTAAAGTATTGTTACCAAACTTCCCATAACGTGAGAAAAAACCACGTAAGCGAAAATCAAAGACATGAAACCGAATACTTTTACTTTACCCCAGTTGATTGATAATGTTTTTGTTTCAGCTGTTTCAGCAACTTGTTTGGGTCTTGCGATGAAAAGGATAGCTCCTAATGCTAATAAA
>JAVBSK010000107.1:0-4337 GCA_031556755.1 Bacteroidales bacterium
AAAATTGGAGAACTGAATTAGTATTGGGAACGGAAATGCTATATCTTCCATCAATATCTGTAATTGTACCTGTATTGGTTCCTTTCACGGCAACAGTAACTCCGATTAAAGGATAATTAGTTTCATCGACGATTGCTCCGGTAATGATTTTCTGAGCATAACCCGAAACTCCGAAGAGAAGCATTAATAATAGCGTTAAAGCAGTTTTTGAAAATAATTTTTGTGTCCTTTTCATGGAAAATTGTTTTTTAAGGAAGTTAAAAGAATTTAGAAGGAGTTAGAGGGAGTTAAAGGAAGAAATCCAATATTCTTGTAACTTCCCGTAACTCCGTTGATTTCATCTAACTTCGTATAATTAGAATTATCACTTCATCATTTTAACAGCCTCTACGGAACCGTCGGCATAAGTGCTTTTTTGGATATAAGCCCCATTCGTTACCTTATCGCTGTTAACGCGAGCTCCCATCATAGTGAAAGTTTCTACAGAAACAGGTTCGCCTTTGTCAGCTAAGATTTTTTTGTCAGAAGTACCCCCTTTAACTTTTACAACATCAGTCCAGGTTGAAGCAACGCAAAGACCGCCAATGTTAAATCGGGTGGCAATTTTTCCATTGGACCTAAATAAAACATAATTTACTTTTCTGATGGTACTTCCATCCACCGTCGCTTGTGCATAAGCACTTTCAGGTTCAGAGGCGGAGGCAATAACCGGATTTACATATAAAGACGTTTTACTGTTAGTAATATCATACTTGATTACTATCAGGAAAACATCATTGATTTTATCATTTGAAAAGTCGGCTCCCCAAACAATATCACTTCCGGATGAACTATAACGGGTAGTTCCGAATCTGAAAGCATTTTCCGGATCAGTAGCACTTTTTCCCACCCAGAAAGCCGGACCAGTACTGTTTGTTGTCGCATTTGCAGTGTTCCAGTTCGTTAATCTGATTACATCTGCATTGCTTTGAGTTTGGTTAACTCCGGGTTGAAATAAAAAAGAAAAATAGACAACTCCTTCTGCAATTTCTTCCTCATTAAACTTTTTGTAAACAAAATAATTAGATGAGGAAATAATTGCAGAATTGACGGTTTTACCCTCTCCTGAAAGAAAATATGTTCCTCCTGAATTAGAATAAGCCAGATTACCACTGATAATAATTCTACCTGCGCCATCTGTAAAACTTCCAGAAGAAGTCCAACTTCCTTGTCCTGCTAAAGGATTTCCTACTGTGTAATCGAATGTCTCTGTTAAATAGTCTGTAGCATTTCCTAATACGACTGTTGTGCAAAAAGCCATTGTAAGTAAAATTTTTTTCATGATGGGATAAATTAAAAGAATTAATAAAATATGTATTTAGTTTAATGCAAAGTTTTAAAAATCAGCGTATATCTATTTGTTATATTTTCTCAAAACTTTGCACTTGTGTTTCAAAATGTTATTTATTTATTATTTTAACAGTCTCCACACAACGATTGTTGAAGATAAGTCCTGATTTGGAAGGAGATACTTGTTATTTTATGATAGGGTAGTGTTTTTCAGATACAGGGCTTGTGTCGTTATTGCTGTTTTTGTTCAGGTGTAATTGTCAGATAAAATACTTCAGAATGGTTTTTGTCTGACAAAATTTACAATTTTCAGGAAACGCAAACCGCAAACAAATAAACTTGTGGAATTGATTGTCTATTATTACCTTTGTATCACTCAAATAAAAACAATACCAAGAAAAATTGCATGCAAAGAACGTTATCTTTCATATCCCTTTTTCTTTTGGGCTTTTTTTTCCTTTTGCAGGCGCAAACAGGTACTCTGTATTCTACGGATAAAGATATCTCAAGTAGTTTGATCAATTCCATTTATCAGGATAAACGAAATTACATCTGGATTGCTACTGAAGACGGATTGAATAAATTCGACGGAGTTAAGTTTACTGTTTACAAAAATCATCCCGGCGATTCAACTACTATAAAAAATAATTATGTAAGAAGTCTGTTTGAAGACAGTTCGGGACGGTTCTGGATTGGTTGTATCAATGGTTTACATCTATACAACAGGACGACTGATAATTTTTCGGAAATTAAGTTATATAACAAAGGTATACATGTCTCTCCACACATCACTTGTATTACAGAAAGTCGAAATGGCGAAATCTGGATAACAACATCGGAACAAGGAGTCTTTCGGATAAAAAAAGATGATAGTACCTATCAGACGGATATCAAGCTTTCCTCCCGGCTGAGCAGTATGTATCTGACCTATATTTTTCAGGACAGCAAGGGTATCTTCTGGATTGCTTCCGAAAATCAGGGGCTGAATAAATACAATCCCGAAACGGATGAGGTCGAAATATTTAAATCTCCCCAACAAATCGGTAGTAATCAGATATCGGCCGTGTGCGAAGACTGGAACGGAAATATTTTCGTGGGAACATTGTCTAACGGTCTTTATAAATACAATTCAACGAACCGGACATTTCAGTTTATTCCACACTCCCAACAGACTGTATTGTCGATAAAGAGTTTATTGGTGGATGATAAAAACCGGTTGTTGGTAGGTACCGACGGACAGGGTATGAAAATCTATAACGATGAAAAAGAACGTCTGGAAGATTACCAGATGCTATCTACTCCATTTGATTTTTCCAGAATGAAAATACATGCCATCTGTCAGGATAAATTTGGAAATATCTGGGCAGGATTATTTCAGAAAGGAATTTATGTCGATCCGGGGAATCCTAATAAATTCGATTACTGGGGATACAAATCTTTCAGTCGGAATGTCATTGGATCCGGTTGTATTATGTCTTTGCTGAAAGATAAAGACGATGTCCTCTGGATTGGTACCGATAATGATGGTATTTATAGACTGGAAAAAGGGATTTCCCGTCATTTCAAACCTACGGAATCATCCAATTCTGTCCCTAATACCGTCTTATCTATGATTGAGGATCATTTGGGGAACATCTGGTTGGGATCCTATTTATCCGGTCTTTCTTGTCTCAACAAACAAACCGGGCAATGTACCTATTTCAATAACTATATCGAAACCTTAGACGAAAGTTCCGCAAGGAATAAAATATTTTGTTTGGCGAAAGACCGGAAGAACCGGCTTTGGATTGGAACCAATGGAGCCGGAGTATATGTTTTTGACCTGACGACAAAGAAATATATTGACCATTATTCCCAATCGCAAACGGGAGAAAAACAGATTTTCAACAACTGGATAAATTCTGTCATTTGTGACGATACCGGATTGGTATGGATAGGATCTTACAACGGAATATGCAGTATTGATACCAATTCAGGGCAGGTAAAAAACTATTTTGGTAACCAACTCCCTGGAAATATCGTATACAGCATAAGAAAAGACTCCAAAGGTAATACCTGGATCGGAACAACAGAAGGCTTGGCATACTGGGACAAGAATAACAGACAACGAAAGACCTATACTACCATAAATGGTATGTCCAGCAATGTGGTTTGTGGAATATTGGAGGATGAAAACGGGAATATCTGGTTAAGTACTCACTCCGGAATATCAAAATTAAATCCGGAGGAAAACCGGTTCGTGAATTATTATGAATTTGATGGTTTGCAAGGGAATGAATTCAGTCTGGGAGCCGCCTTCAAATCAACTGACGGTGAAATGTTTTTCGGAGGGACAAGCGGATTATCGGCTTTTTATCCTCAAGAAATCAATGACCGGCGTACCCCTCTCAATTTATACTTAACAGGATTGTATGTGTTGGATAAACCCATTGTAGCCGGACAAAAATCCGGTTATCGGGAGATATTCAATAAATTTATTTCAGATGTTGATACCATCTATTTGAGTCACAAAGACAATATGTTCGCTCTTGAGTTCTCTACCTTCGACTTTGGAAGCGCTAAAAGAGTGTATTACAAGTATATGCTGGAAGGGCTCAATTCCCAGTGGATGAATACGGAGCCAGGAGTAAACCGTATTAATTTCACAAATATCAATTATGGCGCCTATAAACTGAGAATCAAAGCGTTCATTTATAATAACTCATCCGAAGAAAAGATCATAACCCTGATTATTTCTCCTCCCTGGTATCTGACCTGGTGGGCGAAATTTATTTATTTTGTGTTATTCGCACTGTTGACCTGGGGAATTATCCGTTTTATCATGGATAAAATCAGGCATAAAAACGAGTTAATGCTCCGGGAACATGCCGGACAAATCAGTGAAGCCAAATTACAGTTTTTCATCAATATTTCCCATGAGATACGTACTCCGATGACTTTAATCATCAGTCCGCTCGAAAAACTGATTTCGGAAAGTAATGACGATAAAAATAAGGCAACTTACCTGT
>JAVBSK010000191.1:0-8989 GCA_031556755.1 Bacteroidales bacterium
AATTATTGGATATTGATAAATAAAGGTACAAACCAAATTGGTTTGCATCGCATATTATTCGAAAAGTATGCCAAACAGAAAAAAACTGACAATTTGTCGCGTTCTAATCAGTATATCGGGCATGTTTCCAGGAATATAAAGTATCTTATAATAATTGACATTTATGATAGAAACTATTTTAAAATTTACAAGCAATCTATTAAATCTGAAATTGATGCTTTTTCATGTTCTTTTAGCATAATTCTTATTATCAAAAATTTGACTATCTTTTTTTTATATAGCTTTGTCACAGAAAGTTTCTTTCATACAGGAATTAACCTCCAATCATTGTATTAACATAAAAATAATAAACATGAAACACAAATCCGTTGTTAGGATTGCCATTGCAATCTTTGTTTTCTTTTCTTCCCTCAACACAATTTTTGCACAAGAAAGTGTTACAATACCTTCAAAAAAAGCCCTGATGATGGAATTGAATTTCAAACCTTTCGGGGAAGAAATAATCAGTTTCAATCAATTACAATTCAAATACAAAGCAACCGATCAATTCGTAATTCGTTTGGGATTGGCTTTCGATTATGATACGTGGGATTTACCAGGGGATGATTATGATCCGTCTGAGGAAATCAAAATAAACGGGAATGAAAAATCGACAAAATATGGGATTTCACCTGGAATTGAGTATCATTTCCTGAAAAATTCAAGAATCTCGCCATATGTTGGTCTGGAACTCTCTTTCACCAATCTTTCCATTGAATCTCATTATACGGATGTCAGGACTGAATATAATAATGATAGTTATATATTTATTCCTGTAAAAGTAGACATAGAGGGAGCAACTCGAGAAGTAACAAGAGATTATATTCAAACCTCCCAGGGATATTACCAATATTATACAAGTACATCATACCCCAAACGCGCTTACACTTCCTTCGGAGGAAATTTACTGGCTGGTTGTGATTTTTATTTCATGCGCAGTATGTATGTCGGCGCTGAAGTTGGATTAGGATATAGTCGCATTCTATATAAAAAAGCGACAATAATGATTTCCGACAATGTAAATCCTACTATACTTCCATCATATACGAACACAACATTCGGATTTTACTATAACAGCGCTTTACGTTTAGGTTTCTGGTTTTAAAAAAATAGATTATGAATACAAGAATCTTTTTCGTTTTTATGCTCTTATTGTCTATTTCATCATGCGAAGACGATGAATATCAAAAACTTGTATTGCAGACACCTCAACAGGATGGCAATACAATCATTTTAAATTGGGAGCAAACCAATGTTTCCGGTTTTAGATATTATATGGTAATGCGTTCTTCCGACAAACGTCAATATGATGTTATCAATGATATCTCCACGCCTACATCCGATGCATTCCATAAAGAAATCACCACTTTTGAAGATCATAACTATCCTTTGGAGGCTAATACTCTGTTTTACAAAATAGTAGCCGTAGGAGATGAAATGGTATCAAGTCCCAATTTATGCTATGAGATTACAAATTCTGCCATGCTCGTCAAAGGGAATCTTATAGACTTGCATTATATGGATGAAAGTAACAAAATCAGTATTTTGTATCGTGATGGAGAATATTGGCAATATAAATTAAAGACTTTAGATTGCAACACAGGAAGCTTATCATCAAATGAAACAGTTATCAATCTTGCATCTTCCAGTGATTGGTATTTTTGGGGAAAGTATAACGGAAAAACAGAATTTTATCATTATGATGGCAATTTGAGAGTATATGTTTATGATGCATCCAATCCTCAAATTCCGACTATATTACAAGCACCCTATTATTTATGGTACAATTCTTTTACATGCAACAACAAGGGTATGATTTATACATATGAGCATAATAAATTACATTTACTCCATAGAGGTTCGGAAACGCTTACCCAATATCATCCGAAAAATTATTTTTATGCGGAGAAATTGTACTACAATTCAAAAGACAATAAACTATATGCCGTCTACAACAATATAGTTCAGGCTTTTGATCTTGACGATAACGGGAATGTTACGGGAGAGAAAATCCAGACCTTAAGCAGTCCAAATCTTACTTACATTGAGAATTCCTCATTGTTCTTGGTCTATGAAAATTCAGGAGGGATCAAATTCTTTGATATGGAAACGGGGATTTCGCACAATACGGATTTACAGTCATATTTTCCCTACATTGCATTACAACATAATAATATTATATACATATCAGGAAATAACTCAAGCATTTATCGTTTGTCCGCGGAAAATTTCAAGATAATCAATTCTACAATCTTAAGAGTGACTCCCAGAAAGGTTACCATTAGCAATGACTATTTATACTTCATCGGGCAATATAAACATAACAATTGGATTTTAGACAAGATCAAACTATAAAATGTGACAATTTGACAAATCAGTAATTTTTAGTTTTTAAATTGCAAAATCAACTCATCCAGGGGAACAGATTGCTGTTCTCCTGTTGTCATGTTCTTCAGGGTCAACATACCGGCGCTTATCTCATTTTCTCCTGCCAGCACGACAAAGGGTATTTTATTGTTGTCTGCATATGACATCTGTTTTTTCATTTTGACAGCTTCAGGATATATTTCTGCTTTGATTCCGTTTTTTCTTAACTGATGTAAGAGCGGAAGAATAAAATCCTCTTCTTTATGGCCGAAGTTAACGAACAAAACTTGCGTAGATTGCTCAAAATCGGACGGATAAAGATCCAATTGGTTCAAGACATCGAAAATACGGTCGGCTCCAAAAGAAATACCAACACCGGAAACGCCCGGCATGCCAAAAACTCCTGTCAGATTGTCGTACCTTCCGCCTCCGGTAATACTTCCTATCTGTACATCCAGAGCTTTTACTTCAAATATCGCTCCAGTATAATAATTCAGTCCACGGGCCAGGGTCAAATCAAGTTCCAAAAGACTAGCAATTTCCAACAGTTCTATCTTATCCAGGATATATGCGATTTCTTCTATCCCTTTCTTTCCGGTTTCCGAAGATCCAAGTACAGTCATCAGAACCGACAATTTCTCCCGGTTCGTTCCGGTCAACAGAATAATAGGCTGTAGTTGTTCTATCGCTTGTTTAGAAATCCCTTTGGATTCCAGTTCGGCATTGACACTATCCAATCCGATTTTATCCAGTTTATCAATTGCCACCGTAATATCGGTAATTTTATCCGCTTCTCCTATAATTTCAACAATTCCGCTTAAAATCTTCCGGTTATTCACCTTGATACAAACACGAATACCAAAACGTTGATATACCTCATCCATAATTTGAATCAGTTCCACTTCATTCAATAAAGAATCGGAACCGACAACATCTGCATCACATTGAAAAAATTCCCGGTAACGGCCCTTTTGTGGCCGGTCAGCCCGCCAGACAGGCTGAATCTGATATCTTTTAAAAGGGAAGCTAATCTCGTTTTGATGCATCACTACATAACGCGCAAATGGTACCGTCAAATCATAACGAAGTCCTTTTTCACTTATTTTGCTGGTGAGTTTGACCGGATTCCTAGATAAGAATTCATCATCAGAAACACCATCCAGATAATCCCCTGAGTTAAGAATCTTAAATAATAGCTTATCTCCTTCTTCTCCATATTTACCCATCAAGGTAGAAAGATTCTCCATCGCTGGAGTTTCTATTCGTTTAAAACCATATAAATGGTAAACATCACTGATAGTTTTAAAAATATAATTACGTTTCGCCATTTCTTCTGGCGAAAAATCCCGAGTACCTTTGGGAATAGACGGCTTTTGCATGATTATTTAAAATTTGAACCGCAAAAGTACATAAAATTAAAGAAAAATACATTAACAGAAATGCTTAGTTTCAAGTAAACATTTTGTTGCTTTACAAAAAATAAGGAAATCAAACAGATTTCAACAGGAAAGAAGTTTGATGGATTTTCCAATAAAATATAAGATCAAACGTTTTTAATTGCACAGAAAGTTAAAAGCAATGCATAACCCATCAAAAGTTAGTATCTTTGTTGCTTGCTAAACGTTTTTAAATAAAAAAGCATTTACGATGAAATTTCTTCTTGTATTATTCTTTTTCTTTCTTCTGATGATTTTTATAACGGGATTTTCCCTTATAAAGTTAATATTCAATTTGCTTTTTGGGAAACGCCATCTTACTCAAGATCAAAATCAAAGCGAAAGAAATTATCATACTTCGGATCAAAAAAAAAGTACCAATCAAAAAAACGACCAAAAAGTATTCTCAAAAGAAGAGGGAGAATATGTAGATTTTGAGGAAATATAATTCTATTTTCCTCCTCTGATCAGATTGATAAATTCTTCCCTGGTTTTTGCTGTGTTAAAGATTCCGGTAAAATCAGAAGTCGTTGTAATGGAATTTTGTTTTTCCACTCCCCGCATTTGCATACACATATGCTGCGCTTCAATGACTACCATTACTCCCAACGGATTCAGCGTTTCCTGGATACATTCCTTAATTTGGGTGGTTAGTCTTTCCTGAATTTGCAAGCGACGAGCATAAACATCAACAATACGTGGAATTTTACTTAAACCGGTTACTTTCCCATTGGGGATATATGCAATGTGAGCTTTTCCAAAAAACGGCAAAACATGGTGTTCACACATCGAAAAGAAATCAATGTCTTTTACGATAACCATCTGTTTATAATCTTCCGAGAACATGGCAGAAGTCAATATCTTCGCCGGATCCTGTTTATAACCTTTCGTAAAAAACATCAAAGACTTAGCTACTCTTTCCGGAGTTTTCAACAAACCTTCCCGTTCGGGATTTTCTCCCAACAATTCCAATATCTTTTTATAGTGAAACGCTATTTCTGTCTTTTTCTGAATTTCTTCCGGCGTTAATTCCATCATTTCAGTATAAATTTATTTTTATTTCGTCTGACACTACATACATTTCCTTTCCTTGAGATGGAAATTTCTGCTTCATTTCCATAATGAAAGCGGAAGCCTCTTCCCTTGTTTGAAAGTCTCCGACACGAAGCCTCCATACCGGAGCTTTGTATGTAACATATGTAGAAATCCCATGAAAAGTCTCCCGGATCTCTTTTGCTCTCTCGAAAGCCTCGTCTTTCGAATGCTTCTGATTTCCCGAGTAAACCTGTATTCTAAAACCTTTCATTTTCACAAACGAATCATTTTCTTCGTCGGTTTGAAGTTCAACCGAATTTCCCACTAAGGCATTGATTTGAGGAGAAGCATTGACAAGCACGAATCCTCCCGACTCATCTTTCTTTGCCAGTTCATCAATGATACTTCGTTTAGATTGAGCTGTTGCAAAAAAAGATATACTCAATACTATTTGTAAAAAAGTCAATACAAAAACTCTAGGTCTCATTTTTATTTGATTTAGGAAATAAAACTGCAAAATCATTGATCAGCATACAGAGGATAATTCTGTATGCTGTATATTATTGAGTCATTCCTGACCTTCATTCAATCTTTCAATCAGAAAGCTTCAATGATAGGCATGAATTTATCTACACCTAAAGAGGCTCCACCGATAAGACCGCCGTCCACATCCGGATTAGCAAACAATTCTTTTGCATTTCCGGCATTACAGCTTCCTCCATAAAGAATAGAAGTATTAGCTGCAATTTCTTCTCCGTATTTGGCTGTCAATGTTTTACGTATAAAAGCATGCATTTCCTGCGCCTGGTCGGAAGTAGCAGTAACACCTGTTCCAATCGCCCAAACCGGCTCATAAGCAATGACTATTTGGGAAAAATCCTCTGCGGAAAGATTGAACAATGCATTTTCAATCTGAGTTCGTACGACTTCATCCTGTTTTCCTGCGTTTCTTTCATCAAGAACTTCTCCTACACAAAAGATGGGTGTCAATCCGTTAGCCAGAGCCAATAATACTTTCTCTTTCAATATAGCGTCTGTTTCTCCGTAATAAGCGCGACGCTCAGAGTGTCCCAATATAACATATTTTGCTCCTGTAGAGGCCACCATGGAGGCAGAAACCTCTCCTGTATATGCTCCTGACACTTTATCCGCACAGTTTTGAGCAGCCACTCCGATTTTATTTGTATCGATAGCACTTGCAACTGTTGCCAAATGGATAAACGGAGTTCCTATGACGACATCACAATTCACACTTTTACCAGCTAAAGCAGCTTCCAGGTCTTTGGCCAGTTTCAAACCTTCCTGCAGGTTATTATTCATCTTCCAGTTTCCTGCTACAATGTTCTTTCTCATTGAATTAATTTATTATATTGTTAAATAATATCTCCTATTTCTATTTTTTTCTCTTCTTTCCTTTTTCTCCGGTACAACAAATAATCAAAAAGGAAAATCAATCCCAAGGGCAAAAACAGAGCAATCACCGAATAGATTATTTTTTTCCGGGTATGATCCGGAGGAATTTTTCCCAACTCAATGGAAGACAAACTCTTATTTAACTTATCTTCCTGAGGTATATTTCTGTAGTGCCATTTATTTATGATGGTACCGTTTTTCAATAAAAGTAATCCGGGATTGGACCGAATAATTGTTTTTAATGTTGTTTCATCTGAGGTGCAAATAGAATATTCAGCACCCATATTCTCAATCCAATCGGAGACACTTTCGCTTGGAGATGCTGTTAAGCAATAAAATTTATAATTATACATCCGAGCGTAATCATAAACTTCGTTGATTATATCTATATTTGAATCTTCCGCCTGGTCAAACGAATAGGAAATCAACAGGAAAGTGTAAGAAGTATCCGCCAGAATGATATCCGTAATATCGGATTTATCCGGAAGCATTATACTGAAATCATGTATAGGGGGTATATAACCTTTAGCAACTAACTTTGTTCTGGCATCTACAAACGTCCACGAAGAATCATTTGCAGGATAATTATCAACGGTAAATTCTTTCCTGACTCCCGATTTTTCATAGATAAATGTTGTCTCGTATTTATCATGAGGGAATCCCTCGGGAATTTCCATTGATTGGGGAATATTAGTTCCTATTTTATAGGGACGAAAATCGAAAATAGGTAAATTGAAGAAACAATAAAAAGAAATGCTGAAAATAAAAATATACGACCAAAGTAAACCGAACCAGGAAAGTTTTTCCGTTAAAACCGGAATGATATATTTTTTCCATTTCAACAGAAAAACAGAAGCCAACAGCAATATGATATTTTTATAAAAAGTCTCCCAATTAGTCAAGACCAAAGCATCTCCAAAACATCCGCAATCAGTAACCGGATTCACGATGGCTGAATAAAGCGTCAACAATGTCATGAAAGACATAAACAAAAACGTCAGGACAGATGTGAATCTTCTGGAAATTCCCAATAAGACGCTGACTCCCAAAGAAAACTCAAATGCGGACAATACAAATGAGGCAACCAGAGTTGCCGGTTCCATCCAGGGCATTCCGAAAACAGAAAAATATTCCTGAAATTTATATGCGCTGCCAAGCGGGTCTACCGCTTTCACGAAGCCGGAAAAAATAAAAACCCCTCCAAGCAGAATCCTGCAGATCTCGGCTGATATTTTTATTCCTTTTCTTGACATCATTGTAAATTATTCCCCGTATTCTAATTTTATTAATCCGAAAAGGGCATAATTGATCATATCCATATAGTTTGCATCAATTCCTTCGGAAACCAAAGTCTTTCCTTCGTTACTTTCTATTTGCTTGGTTCTATATATCTTTGTCAGAATCATATCTGTATAAGAACTGATTCTCATGCTTCTCCACGCTTCGTCATAATCGTGATTCTTGGCATACATTAATTCTTTAGTCGTTGTGATGTGTTTATCGTAGAGAGACAAGGCTTCTTCATTGCTAATATCTATCTTATCAGCATAACCGAGTTCCAACTGAATCAATCCGACCACTCCATAATTAACCACCGCAATAAATTCAGGCTTAATACCTTCGTCAATCCGGTTTGTTCCTTTGATTTCCAAACTACGAATGCGATTGGCCTTTATAAAAATTTGATCTGTGAGAGACTGTGGACGCAGGATTCGCCAGGAAGCTCCATAATCGTTGAGTTTTTTTTCAAAGAGGTTGCGACACAACGATATCACATGTTCAAATTGTTCGTTTGTATTCATTATTATTCGGAATATTAAGGCGCAAAGATAGTGAAAATAAAAACAAAAAAGACACGGACGCTGTCAAGTTCCGTGCCTTTGCTATATTTTCCAGTAAATTTTTCTTTACGAACAACGAATAGAGCTGCCGATTCTCAATGTTTTAGTGGATTTTATTTTATTCAACCGGCACAAAGTCTTAACGGAAACACCGTACTTACTCGCTATTTTACCCAAAGTATCTCCTTTTTTAACCCTGTGATAAACCATCCGGGAACCTCCCTTACTTGTATATTTATTTATAACGGAACCGGATTTTTCCTTATTAAAAACGTACACATCTCTATGGGAAACATAATTCTGGAAATCAATAATTTCCGTAGGATTAATTGCTTTTCCAAGAAAACGGGTTTCAAAATGGAGATGGGAACCGGTAGAACGACCTGTATTTCCTCCCAAAGCAATGGGGTCTCCAGCCTTTACGACAGTTTCTTCCTCTACTAAAAATTTAGATAAATGACCATAAACCGTTTCCAGGCCATTATTATGTCTCAATACCATATAATATCCGTAACCTCTTCTCTCATAGTCTTTCACTCTCACTTTCCCATCAAAAGCGGCTTTGATTGTATCTCCAACCTGAACTTTCAAATCAATCCCATAATGAAACCTTCTTCTTCTTGGTCCAAAATTAGACGTAACATATCCTTCTGTAGGAGGGAAATAACCGGAAACATTAATCGCAAAAGAATCCGGCATCTGCACTGAAGAATACGGATTAACTCTTTCATTGTTCCATGAACCGTACAAATCATCAGCCGGATACAATTCCGCTTCATTCTCAATTTCTTCTTCTATCAAATGTTCATTTATTTTGGGAACTATGAGAGGCTTTATATCAATAGCATCTACAAGTAG
>JAVBSK010000373.1:0-3148 GCA_031556755.1 Bacteroidales bacterium
TCTTCCGTTCAATTTATTAATAATCACTATTTGAGTATTGGTAACATCGGGAAATGCATCTATCGGGGTGCTTTTGAAACTGAAAATACCTATAACTATAAGGAGAGCCACCCAGAAAAAGGTGAAAAATCGGTTTTTTAATGAGAAGGTTATAATGCCTTTTATGAATTTATTCATGATTTTTTAGACTTTGGGTGGGTATTAGTTTCCTGTCAGGGCTCTGTAAACAAGTAATGCGTTTTGGATAATTACTTTTTCATTCGGTTTCAGGCCGCTTTCAATAAAGGCAATTTGACTGTTCTGGTGATATACGTTTACAGGTCTTACTTCAATGTTCTTTTCGCTGTAGTAAACCAAGACATAGTTTTTATCATTGTTAAAAATTACGGCTTTGGCAGGAACGGATAACATATCCCTGTTTTCTTTGATTTTCAGAGTTACTGTGGCATTCATTTCGGGTTTCAATACATATCCGGGATTGGATAATTGAATCCGTGCCTGCATGGATTTGGTTTCCGGGTTGATGACGTTAAAAATCCGGTCCACCTGTCCCGGAATGATTTTATCAGGATAACTCAGGGTTTGTACGTCGGCTTCGCATCCTACATTTATCTGACCGATATTGCTTTCACTGATGTTAGCCATTACCCACACGTTATTGATTTGGGATACGGTGAAAAGGCTTTCAGCCCGGTCACTCCGGATCAGCATGTCGGGAGTGATGTCTTTGGCTGTAATAAACCCGCTTATCGGGGCTTTTATATAATAGGTATTATTGCTCCCTAAGTTGTAAATATTATATAGTTGTTTAATCCGCTGGATTTCGGCCTGGGCGGTTTCCACATCCTTTTTTGCAGAAATTACGTCTTTTTCCGTAGCCAGTTTTCCTTCATACATATCATTGGCAACCTGCAAGTTTTTTTGTGCTTCCAGTAGGTCGGCCTGGGCATCCAACATATCTTTCCGGTAACCGGCCACCTCGGTACTTTGTAAAACCGCCAGCGTTTGTCCCTTTTGAACATAATCTCCTAACTGGGCATTGACCTGGGAAACTTTACCTCCTACGGCAGGAAAGACATCCACTGTTTTATCAGGGTCGGTGGTTATTTTTCCGAAAACCTTCAACTCATTGACTACGGGTTTATATTCTGCATTGGCAAAGGATAATTTTTTATACATTTCTTTTGACAAAACAAAATCGTCTGAAGAATTATCATCTACTTCTTTTTTACTGCATGAAATGATAGATAAACACGAAACGATGATAAGGAATTTTATATGATAATTCATGGAGATATATTTTTAATGTTTATTTTACTTGTTTAAAATAGGTTATATCCGGTGTTGTAATTCAGGTCTTCGTAAGAGAGGATTTTTTCCAGTCTCAGGTTATTGAGCTGCACGACTTGTTCGTGATAGGATTCAATCAAGTCTGTAAATTCAAGCAGGGAAAGATTTCTTTTCATATAATTCTCGGAAACATTAGTCATTAACAGGTCAAACTGACTTTCAAAGTCAGAGCCGATATCGGAAGTGCGGGCTTCAATGGCCTTTACTCTGTCATAAGAATATTTTATCTGGCTTTCCAGCATGTTTTTTTGGTTATCCCGGTCAAGTTGAGATTGTTTAACCTGATATTCGGCAGATTTTATATTTCCCTGATTCCGGTTGAAAATAGGAATGCTGACTCCGAAATTGGCATAGGTAAGGTATTTGACGTAATCGCCGTCTTTACTGTAACCGACTCCGAATTGTAAGTCGGGAACGGCTTGTTTCTTTTCGAATTTCAACAACATTTCGTTGGCATACACATTAGCATCTGCCAGTTTGATCTCCGGATGTTGTTCCTGTGCCTTTTGAATAATATCCGGAAGGCTGGTAAGGGAAAGAGAATATTTGTTTAGTTCCGTCGTAGTAGGAGTGGGGGTAAAATCAGTTCCGCCTCCCAGAAGGAGCAACGTTCTTAAATTATTTTTTTCTTGATAAATGGAAGTCTGGAGTTCCAGAATATCGGAGGAAAGGGAATTATAGGAAGCAGTGATCCGGATAAGTTCATTCAGAGTTACATTTCCTTTATCGTATTGTACCTTAAGGGCATTAATAATGGTTTTTAATTTGGCGGTTTCGGTAGTGGTCTTGTCGATGGATTTTTGTAAATAATAAATGGTAAAATAACTGGAGTGTACAGCATATTTTAATTGTTTCGCCAGAAGTTCATATTGCCACACAGCCAGTTGTTTTTGTGATTCGGCCAAATCAATTCCGGCCTTTCTTTTTCCTGCAATCTTAATGGCCTGCATCAGGGAAACATCCACATCTCCCACCACATCAAACCAGCCGTGATCCTTGGAATAAGCCGGAATAGTAACCGCCAGGTCGGGGTTGTCAAACAATTTCGCCTGAATTTTCTGACTTTCTGCAATATCAATATTATATTTCGCAGCTAAAAGGCTTAAGTTATTCTTGATCAATAACTGATCTGTTTCTGTCAGGGTAAGGTTTCGGTTATTGGTTTGTGCATATAAGGACACAAAACAAAAAAATAGGAGTGAAAAACTTATAATTTTTTTTATCATGATATTGTTTTCTAGTGCAAAGGTTAAATAATAGTCTTAAATCTCTCTTTAAAAGAAACTTAAAAACAGCTTAAAATTGCTAAAATAAAGGTAGTTAATTTTACTTAAAATAATATGAGTTAGATATAACTATTATTAAGTATAATCATCTGATTATTAGCTATATTTCCTTTTTTCTTGATAAAAAAGGAAGAAAAAATCAAGGCTTTGAGCAAATTTGGCTTGAAAAACTCATTGAAAAAGCTAAAATATTTAAACTCGCTTCGCTCAAACAGAAATATTTTTTAACGCTTTTTCTTCTTGTTTTTCTGACGCATTTGCTCAGAGGCCGATTTGGAAATTGTTTATAATTCTCCCATTTTTATTGTTCTTTTATTATATTGGAACTATACCCATTCTGCTTTAAAGATGTCGGAAAAATGAGTTTTTATTAATTGTTTAACCTCGCTGAGGTCAATTGTGTGTCCTAATTCTTTTTCTAAGGAAGTAACTTTTTTATTTTTTATTCCACAGGGAACGATGTACTCGAAATATTTCAAATCGGTATTGGCATTCAGGGCGAAACCATGCAT
>JAVBSK010000372.1:0-5384 GCA_031556755.1 Bacteroidales bacterium
TCGAAAAGTCGGCAAGAAGCGAGATACATTTGGTTTCACGCAGCCTCCCTGGGTGAGTTTGAACAAGGTCGTCCACTGATTGAAGCTATAAAAAAATATCATCCTCAGTATAAAATTCTACTTACTTTTTTTTCTCCCTCAGGCTATGAGGTAAGAAAAAACTATGAAGGAGCGGATATCGTTTGTTATTTGCCGTTCGATTTGATGTGCAATGTGAAACGATTTTTGGATGCGGCTCATCCGGAGATGACTATTTTTATCAAGTATGAATTCTGGATGAATTATCTGAATGAATGTAAAAAAAGGAATATTCCAACTTACATAGTCTCTGCTATTTTCCGTCCTAATCAGATTCTTTTTAAATGGTATGCAAAGAATTACCGGCGGGTCTTGTTCGATTATGAATGGTTGTTTGTTCAGGATCAGGCCTCGTTGAACTTGTTGTACCAATATGGGATCAAAAATTGCTCTGTATCCGGAGATACCCGGTTTGACCGGGTTTACGGTATTTTCGAACAATGTAAACCGCTTCCTTTACTTGATAAATTTGTTGGCGATACTGTTGGGAAATATACTTTGGTTGCCGGCAGTTCCTGGCCTAAAGATGAGGAATTTCTTATTGAATATTTTAATCAATATCCCGAGTTAAAGTTGATCATTGCTCCTCATGAGATCAGTGAAGGACATTTGCGGAGTATTGAATCCAAATTGAATCGACCTTATATCAAATATTCGGAAGCCACGGAAGGAAATATAATCAATAAAGATTGTGTGGTTATTGATAGTTTCGGACTGTTGTCTTCGATTTATCGATATGGAAATATGGCATATATAGGAGGTGGATTCGGCTCCGGCATTCACAATGTATTGGAAGCTGCTGTTTATGGAATTCCTGTTATATTCGGACCCAATTGCCATAAATTCAAGGAAGCACATGATCTGATGGACTGTCAGGGCGGATTTCTGATACAGGACGACGAAGAGTTTAATGTCGTTATGAAACGTTTTTTATCTGATAAAGAAATGTTGGAGGCTGCCGGTGAAAAGGCCGGAAGTTATGTGAAAGCAAATGTCGGAGCGACGAATCAAATTCTGCAAAAACTGGAGTCTCATTTCGAGTAATCAAAGTAATTTCTAAATATCTTTCTTTTGTCTGCTGATTATTTCCCTTGTTTACAGATAAAACGGATCTGTTAATTTTCTGAACTCGTCAGTGTATATGTGCCGTTCTTTTTCTATGATCAGGCTGGATATTTGTAGGATAAATTTTCTGTCTGAAATTTCATACAAGATGCGTTTGACCGGAGATTCACTCCGGGAATATACCCATACTTCCTGATGAACGTACAAATTGTTATCCAAAGCGATCCGGGAAACTAATTCCGTTGTGTCGGAGGGAAGAATCAATGCGATTTTTCCTCCAGGATTTAATAATGCCTTACTTCCGGACATCAATGTCTCCAAGGGCAGGGCAAAATCGTGCCTTGCTAAATTACGCTGCCTGTCCGGCGCTTGCAGGGAGTTGGAAAAGTACGGGGGATTGGAAACTATCAAATCATACTTTTTATTGGTCATGAAATCAGAAAAATCAGCGTGAATGACATGGATTCGGTCTTTGAATGGTGACTTACTGATATTATCTAAAGATTGTTTACAGGCGTCTTTGTCGATTTCCAAAGCATCTATCTGAGCATTGGAACGTTGCGCTAACATCAGTGCAATCAAACCGGATCCCGTTCCTATATCCAGGATAGTTGTTGCGTTGCGGCAATCTGCCCAGGCGCCTAATAGTACGCCATCCGTGCCGACTTTCATTGCACATCGATCGTGAAAAACGGTGAATTGTTTGAATTTGAAATAAGGATTAGACATGTATTAAATTACGAATGACGAATTAAAAATTATGAATTGAAGCGAAGCGGAAATCAACGGAGCTAATTACAAAACATCGTTTGGCACTAGTCAATTACGAATTCAGAGTGCAAGTTACGATAAATATCTATAAATAACAATAAATCAGATCTGCCCCATCTGCTTAATGTGCCCTATGTGATGTGGTTAAAGAATAAAGTTGTTCGTTCATTGAATAAATCATCTTGTGTGAAATGTAGTCTTAATCAAAATGATTACTTTTGTTCTTCAACTTAAGACATAAGAATGATACGGATTTTACATACTTCCGATTGGCATCTGGGTAAACGTTTGGGGCAGAATGAGCGCCAAGAGGAGCATGCTCTTTTCCTGAACTGGCTGAATGAACTTATTACATTTCAGGATGTTGATGCACTCATCCTCGCAGGGGATGTTTTCGATACGGGAAATCCGTCCAACGCCGCCCTGAAATTGTATTATGATTTTCTTTGGAAAATAAAAAACACATCTTGCAGGCATGTCGTCATTATCGGAGGTAATCATGATTCCGTATCTACACTCAATGCTCCCAAAGAATTATTGAAGTATTTGAATGTCTATGTGATAGGAGGTGTTCCTGAAAATAAAGAGGAACAGATTATTCCACTGGCAGATCCGGATGGAAATTTACAGGCAATTGTTTGTGCAGTTCCTTTTCTCCGGGACAGGGATATTAAACTTTCAGTAGCAGGTGAAACGCAGGAAGAAAGAGAGGTGCGGATCAAGCAAGGTGTTTCGGACTATTACAGGCAATTGATACCCTATATTTCCCGTTATAAAAAGGAGAACCTACCTCTTATTGCGACCGGACATTTGTTCGCTTCCGGAGCGGTCGCTTCCGAAAGCGAGAAAAATATCCACTTGGGTAATCTGGGTCAGATCGCTGTGGATAGTTTCCCTGAAGAGTTGGATTATGTGGCTTTGGGACATTTACATCGGGCGCAACTTGTCGGAAAGAAAAATCATATCCGGTATTCAGGAGCGCCCATCGCCTTGGATTTTTCCGAATATGAACAGCAGAAAAAGGTGTTGATTGCTGATTTTGGCGATGGAAAATTATTGAATATAGAAGAATTTAACGTTCCGGTTTTCAGAAAAATGATTCGAATCAAGGGAAGTCAGGAGTCTGTGAAAGAAAAACTGGAAACAGTACGTGAAAGTGCTATTTTACCGACATGGATAGAGATAGAAGTTGAAACTGCATATTTTATACCTGATTTGCAGGAACAACTGAATGAGTTGATCAAAGCTAATTCCCATATCGGAGAATTATATATCAGGCAAACCCGGATTCATGGCGAACCGGTGACCGGAGAGATTTCGGGAGATGTTTTATTTTTACAAGACCTTCAGCCGGAGACGGTCTTCCTGAAGAAATGTGAGTTGGAATCAGGAGCAGGAAATATGGATGAACTATTGATGACCTTCAAAGAAGCCTTGGAGCTGATGGAACGGAAAGACTAAAAAAAAAACTTGTAGTTTTTCTTTGTTTTCTGTTATTTTTAAATCTTTTGTGTGTACTTTTGTGTTCCGCGTTCGAAAATAAGAGTGTCGAATTTTAAAAATAAGCCCATTTATGTCAGAAATAAAACTCTTTTACCACAGAGATGGTGCGATCAGGCTTAGTCGTAGCATTGAATTCTTAAAAAAAACACCCATAGACCAGTTTTTGTGGATTGATTTGAATGATGCAGATGAAGAGATAGAGGAGCAGTTGGAGGATTATTTGAAAATCTATATTCAGGATGAAGAAGAAATGGTTGAAATCGAAACCTCGTCCCGGTATATCGAAACAGGTGAAACTTTGGTTGTCAACGCGAATTTTCTTTTGACGAATTACGATAAAAATCCCGTATCTTTTATTATAAAGAACAATCTGTTGATTTCTGTCCGTAGTGAAGAATTGTCATCATTCAACGAAACGGTCAAGAAGATTTTTGCCAATCCGCGTAATTATCCGACAGGTTATCATGTTTTTCTGGCCTTGTTGGAAACCCGAATAGAATTTGATGCGGACATGATCGAAAATATTACACAGGAAATTACAAATCTCAGTAATAGTATTCAGGAAGTTGATGAAGATGCGCTTTTGCAAATCAAGAACCTGCAGGAAAAGACGATGATGCTTCGTGAAAATATCATAGACAAGTACCGTGCGGTTTCTAATATGTTAAAGAGTACCTTGATTCCCAAAGACCTGAGACCTAAACTGACTATCCTGATTAAAGATATCAATTCGTTGATAGAACACATTCGCTTCAGTTTTGACCGTCTGGATTATTTACAGGACACATTTCTGGGGCTTGTCAATATAGAACAGAATAAAATCATCAAGATATTTACCATCATATCCGTTATCTTTATGCCTCCGACATTGATTGCGAGTATTCATGGGATGAACTTTTCTTTTATGCCTGAGATGAAATGGAAATATGGTTATCCGATGTCTTTGGTGTTGATGGTTTTTTCTTCACTGATCATCCTGTACTTCTTTAAGAAAAAGAAGTACTTGTGAATCCGGGAGAAGTTGTCTCAACAGCTTTTTTATTTGGAAGTACAGTAATTACTCATTGCCTTTTTGATTCTTTCCAATGAGCCTTGAGATGGTATTTCCTTTAGAAAAGATTCGATATGACGTTGTTTCTTTTCTTCAAAAATCTCATCTATATTGATTAAGATTCCCGTTTCTTCCACGTGTCCGAAATGTTCATTGATTGCGGTGCCGAAAACACGCATGGTAGGAGAGAGGGACATGTATGCATTGACAAGGGGTGGAATGTTGATGTTGAATTTACGAACTTCCGTATTTAAGATTCTGTAATCCTCTTTATAGCATTCCCCGACGAATAAGTTTTCCATTTTTTCGTAATCGATATCGGGATTCAGGGATATAATCGGACTGACAAGTCTGGATTTGTCTTCGAAATATTTTCCCAGGAAATAAAGAATCATATTGCGGGCTTCGGTATTGTACGTATTATACATGGTTACTTTTCCGAAGTAATACTTCAAACTTTTGTCAATGACAGATAATGCGCCCAAACCATCCCATAAGTTGTCCAAAGCGAAAAGGCCTTTTGTGTTGGAGCGACTGGATTGATAGTCTAAAGAAACAAATGACCTGCCCAGTTCGACGGTGTATGGAAGGTATTCTTTGATGAAGTCAGGTGAAAAACGGAATAATTCCGCAGTTGCTAAATTAGAGGGCTGTCCGTCGCTTCCCAGCAAGACTTCATTTCCGCATAAAAAACGATATCCACCCAGGATTTCTTCTTTTTCGGGATCCCATACAATTAATTGTTTGTAAGGATTTTCCATCGTGTCGAAATGGTCAATGTCACAATCCAGCCCGGTACCTCCTCCATAGTGTCGGAATGCGATCTCTCGCAAACGTCCCACTTCTTTCATCAGATAGGGAGCATTGTGCGCCGTAAACAAATATATTTCGTTTTCGGATTTGTTTGTTTTTCTCA
>JAVBSK010000200.1:0-2710 GCA_031556755.1 Bacteroidales bacterium
ATATTTTTCACATCCAATATAACACCATGATCCGTTAACGTTCCGTCCTCAATGTCTTCCATTGAAAACGCGTGATAATCTTTCATGTCGAAATGGTCTCCGTTGTCATTTTCCGGAATTCCGCTTTCCCTATCATGAGAGGGATAAATATACAGTTTATCATTAAAAACATGTACAGCCGGATCGGCCATATAATCATCCGGCACCAGGTATTTCGGTGTTTTCATTTTTGTTGATTTTCGTAATTCGTAATTTTTAATTCGTAATTAAAGTGCAGTATCAATAATCTTTTGTACGATAGGCTTAGCCTGATAATTCCGGTCGAAAAGCAGTGGATAATCCGTGCGGCCTTTGATCGGCCAATCGTTTTTCCACGAATTTCCGTCGCTGATGCCCCACAAAGTGACCCGACTGATTTTATCCTGATGTTTCTCAAACAGGTGGAAGAAATCCATATACCGGTTACTCCATGCGGAGTATACGGAATCAGGCAGGTTTTCCACGTAGGGATTCATTTCTTTTTTATATTCGGCAGTATCGGCAATATTGGCGCCTGCATCTTTTTTAGGGTTAGATAATACGCCTAAATCCAATTCGGTAATCATGACTTTTAATCCCAAAGCGGAAAAGGCCAACAGGCTTTTCTCAAATTCTTCAACGGGAGGAAAGTCCATATTTAAATGACCTTGCATACCTACACCATCAATTTTTACGTCTTTTTCCTGTAACGATTTTACCAGGGCTAGCACTCCGTTACGTTTACCTTCATTCGCCATCGAATAATCATTATAATATAATTCGGCATCCGGATCGGCCTGATGGGCGAACTCGAAAGCGAGACGGATATAGTCTTCCCCAATGATTTCATAAAATTTGCTTTGTCGCCAGGAACCATCATCCAGGATAGCTTCATTCACCACATCCCATCCCCGGATACGTCCTTTGTAACGACTCACAACAGTGGAGATATGGTTTTTCATCCGTTCGATCAATACTTCTTTGGAGACATCTTTTCCTTTGTCATCCACAAAAAACCAGCCCGGCGCCTGCGAATGCCAGATCAATGTATGTCCGGTAACAAACATATTATTCTTTTCTCCGAAGGCCACGAATTTGTCGGCTTCATCGAAATAAAAATAGCCTTCCCGAGGTTGAAGATACATACTTTTCATGCAATTCTCGGCGACAATGGCATTGAATTGTTCTTTTGCCACCCTTGTTCCTGCCGTATCGACTCCGGTAAACTGAGCCACATTCAAAGCTGTTCCAATTAAAAATCTATCCTTGAATGCTTCTTTCAGTGTCAGAGACGCATCCTGTTGTTGAGTAGAATGCCGGGAACAACCGAATAAGGTAACACCCAGACAACAAACTAAAACGCTGTTTTTTTTGATCCAATCAAACATATTTATTGATATTTATTGATATTGACTCCGTCGAACGTTATTTCGTAATTTTTCATTGGCACATGATCTCATTGGCATATTGATATATTATTAGTTCTTAGTTCTTAACTATCACTATTTTTTCTCCGTTCTTCCAATTCCGCTTGTACTTTTTCGTTCAATTTTTTAGTAATCGGATAGAAACACAGGGCAATCACTCCAATAAAGAAAGTAACCGCCGGAACGATTCCCGATGTGAGTTTAATCCCATGAATGGCCGATGAACTTTGCACGGTATTCGCTACAAATCCAAACGAATCTATGATGGCTCCACAGATAAATCCACCGATTCCCAATCCGGCTTTCAGAGCGAAAACAATACCAGCAAATACAAGCCCTGTAGCCCTCCTGTGATTTTCCCATTCCGAATGGTCGGCTACATCGCCCATCATCGCCCAAAGTAAAGGAATGGTCGGCGCATAAGCTCCGCTTTTCAGGATATTCAATAAGAAAATCAACAGGATATTATCGGCAGGAACCACATAAAACAGCGCTGTAAACAAAGCAGTCAACGACAGGCAAACAATAAACACATTCCGTTTTCCGAATATATTGGAAAGAAATTGAGACAACAGAATAACTCCCAGCAAGGTAATGATTTGTCCTGTCATATTAAAGAAACTGAATCCGACGGCAAATACATTCTCCGGGTCAGTGACAATCAGACCGAAAGCGTCCAGAAAAGAATGCCATGCACCGTTATTCGTTGCTCCATAAACCAATCCTATTTTTCCGAGAAAAGCAAACAAGGCATTTTTATCCACCACATAATTAAAATAATATGACATGCTACTTCCCCACATCGCCAGGGTGGTAAACAAAAACAGGGTAAGGAAAAACATGGCTTTCCAGGGACGATTACCTGTTATATCTTTAAAATCCTGTCGGATAGAATTCTTCTGTCCTTTAGGCGGAGTAATACGTTCTTTAGCGGAAAAAAACGTGATGATAAACAATATAAATGCGACAACAGCAAATAGGGTGATTGTCAGCGCCCATCCTTGGGAATCGTCCCCTTTTCCGAATTTGGAAACCAAAGGTAGGGTCAACCCCTGAACAATGAAAGTCGCAATTGTAGCTGTCACAAACCGGACGGAAGAGATACTTGTCCTTTCCTTGATATCAGCAGTCATCACTCCTCCCAAAGAAGAATAGGGAGTGTTGTTGAATGAATAAATCGACATCAGCAGGGTATAAGTTATTCCTGCATAAATGATTTTTCCCCTTTCCGTAAAATCAGGAGTTAGGAATGCCAGTATGAAAAA
>JAVBSK010000125.1:0-5309 GCA_031556755.1 Bacteroidales bacterium
GCTATCGATTATTCCTGGACGGAACACGATCCCAACTTCATGATCGGGGTACATATGGCTTATTGATTCTGACAGACCGGAGATTTCTCTCAACTCAAGCCAAACTCTTCGTGGACTTTCGGGATGATTACATCCTGATAACCTTTTTTCATCAATCTATCCTTGAATTCCTCCTGGACTTCAGGTTCTCCGTGTACAACAAATATTTGTCTCACTTCTTCAAAATCCTGGCATGCGAGGTATTGTGACAAATCATTGTAATCGGCATGAGCGCTCATCGAGTCAATCGTTTGGATATCTGCTTTAACAATAAACTTATTTCCAAAAATACCGACCTCTTCCGGATGCCTTTTCAGACGTGCGCCCAGGGATTGAGGTTCGCAATAACCTATAATAAGGATTGTATTTCTCCAATTTTCAATACTGTTGGCAATATGGTGTTTGACTCGACCGGCTTCCGCCATTCCCGAGGCGGATATAATCACACAAGGCTTGAAATTATTGTTTAATTCCTGGGACTTTCTTTTGTCTGTGATATATTTCAATCCCTTGAATTCAAAAGGATCTTTATCTACTTTCATCAATTTTTGAACTCCCTTGTTGAAATAATCCGAATGTTTTTTCACTATCCTGGTAATTGTTGTTGAGAGGGGGCTATCCACATAATAATCCAAATCGGGAAGTTCTCCCTCCAGTTCCAACTCATTCAATGCAAAAAGCAATTCCTGAGTGCGTCCTACACTGAAAGCCGGAATAATCAATTTGCCTTTTTTACGGATACAAGTTTCCAGTATATTCTTTTTTAGATCAACAGTATATGTATCTATCGGCTCATGGATTTTATTTCCGTAAGTTGACTCCACAATGATGTAATCCGCTTGAGGAAACGGTTGAGGAGAACGCAGGATAGGATCCCTGTAGCGACCGACATCCCCGCTGAAAGCGATTCTGGTCATTTTTCCTTCTTCCTTGATCCGAATATAAACGGTGGAGCTTCCTATGATATGTCCGGCATCGTAAAAAGTAAGCTCCACATCTTCATCAATCCGGCAAGGAGTATTGTAAGGCACCGGAACAAATTGTTCGAAAGTGCTCTTCGCATCCTCTTCTGTATAAAGAGGTTCCAGTAAACCTTTCCCCTCTGTTTTCCTTTTCTTATTCATGAAGTACATATCCTGCTTTTGAATATTGGCCGAGTCGAGTAGAAGCGCCTGAGCTACATCTACGGTTGCCGGCGTAGCATATATCCTACCGGTAAAACCCTCTTTCACCATTCGGGGAAGCAAGCCCGAATGATCCACATGAGCGTGGGACAGGAAAACATAATCAACTTCACTGGCATTGAACCCCAGATTCCGATTCAGAACATCCGTCTCTTTTCCCATTCCCTGAAACATTCCGCAATCAAGCAGTATTTTTTTTCCATTATTCAAAGAAATCAAGTGTTTGCTGCCGGTTACGGTCTGTGCAGCCCCGTGAAATGCTATCTTCATGATACAAAATATTTAGTTTATAATTTGTTGACGATCTGATATCTTCGTCAATATTTATTTAATTCGTTATTTCACTTTCTCCTGATAAAACTTCCATCTCCCTATGACTTCTTCCACATATTCCAACGTTTCCGTTCCTCTGAAATAGCCATATTTACAAACGCTGTCGTTATAATACTCAGGTAAATGTTTCCATTTTAGACACTCTTCCACATTTTCATCCCAAACCATCGGATCTTTTCCATATTTTCGGGCGAGAGCCTGTGCATCGTTAATATGAGCGATTCCGGAATTGTATGAAGCTAGAACAAATTTAAGCTGCTCCTGGTTGTCTTTGATTCCGGAATATGAATTTTTTAACCGTTTGATGTAAGCGACTCCTGCTTTGATACTGGGTTCTGGCAACAGTCTCTCCTCAGAAGTTATACCGAATGCTTTGGCCGTACGAGGCATCAAACCCATCAAACCTACGGCGCCAGCCCATGACTCCCTGTCCAGATGAAATTTGGATTCCTGGTAAGACAATGAAGCCAACAACCTCCAATCCCAATCGATCTGAGCGGCATATTTTTTAAACAGCTCATCATATGGAGAAATCTTTCCTTTTCCGTACAAATGAACTGTTTTTAGTTCCGAAGTATCTTTACTCATTTCAAAATAGCGCTTCATGATGCTTTTATAGCGGGGATTATTGACATTTTCTTTCGACCATTCATCTATCGCCTCTGCTAACCGGAAGGAACCTTTGTTTACTGCCCACGCTGAAGGTTGTGGATGACTGACCTTGGTATTGATATTGATATTTGAATAATATGTTTTGTTCAACGAAGCCAGATCATTGTCACTCAAGGTATAAGAGATAGAATCTTTGGATACCTGTTCAATCAGATCTTCTACTGAAACCGTGTCCTTTTCTATCGTCCGGATGATAATTCCTCCTCCCACCTCTTCATTCAAATTGACCAGGCGATGGTGGTATTTACTATCTTCCACGACCCATACTTCTTTACCTATCAATTGAATAACATTTTTCAGTATCGTATCTTTTTGGGTCGAACGTTGTACCAATACTTGTTCATTCACGGTTTCTTTTCCACAATAGATAAACTTATCCTTGAATTTCTTAGTCATGGGAAGATGATAAGCAATTACGTCTCCCTCTCCGTTTTCCAACATTTCGGACAAACGGGAAACGTTTCCCGCGACTTTAATTTTCAATTTTAAGCCCCGGGATTCGGCAAAACTTTTTATCAATTCATATTCATAACCCATTTCTTCTTCTTTGTAGATGAAATAGGAGATAGAACCGTATAAAGTCAGAGCTGTCAATTCTCCGGATTGTTCGATCAAAGGCAAATCCCTATGTTCGATTTGTTTATTTTCTTTCTTTTGTCTGCATGAAAAAAGAAATCCCAAACAAAAGATAATAATGACAAAGGCGCTATAAGTTTGTTTCATATGCCTTTTTCAAAAAATACTTTCATCCAAATGAGAGTCTTTATATCCGAGAAAGTAGAGGATTCCATCCAATCCTGTTGTGGAAATGGATTGCTTGGCATTGGCCTTAACCTTCGGTTTGGCATGAAATGCGATTCCCAATCCGGCAATGCTGATCATGTGCAGGTCATTGGCGCCATCTCCAACAGCAACTGTTTGACGCAAGTCCACATTTTCCACCTGAGCGATCAGACGCAATAATTCCGCCTTTCGTCTTCCGTCAACAATGTCTCCAAGATAACGACCGGTCAGTTTGCCGTTTTCAATCTCCAATTCATTGGCATAGACATAGTCGATATTGTATTTCTGTTTGAGGTAATTTCCAAAATAAGTAAATCCTCCGGAAAGGATGGCAATTTTAAATCCGACTTTTTTCAATATCAGCATCAAGCGATCAACTCCCTCTGTAATCGGAAGAGATTCAGCAATTTCCTGCATGACGGATACATCCAATCCTTTCAATAGGGAGACTCTGCGTTTGAAACTTTCGGTAAAATCCAGTTCCCCGCGCATAGCAGCTTCCGTAATTGCTTTCACCTCGTCACCTACTCCGTTTCTGACAGCCAGTTCATCGATTACCTCCGTTTCGATCAAGGTGGAATCCATATCGAAACAAATCAGACGACGCGTCCTACGAAACATACTTTCTTCCTGAAAAGAAATATCCACTTCCAGGTCACCCGATAAATCAAGGAATTTTCTCTGCATAATTTCCTTGTCTTTCAATGTCCCCCTGACAGAGAATTCCACGCTCGCTTTAGGAGTCCTGATATTTTCATCTAAAGGAATACGACCGGTCAACCGATTAATGTCATCGATATTCAATCCTTGTTCACAAACGACTTTCGTCACTGCAGCAATCTGTTTGGCTGTGAGTTTACGACCTAACAAAGTGATGATATAACGATTTTTACCCTGCATTCCGACCCAAGCCGAATATTCCTCGTCCGAAATCGGTCTGAACTTGATTTGTACATCCAATTCATAGCTTTTGAACAACAATTCTTTCAGTATTTCTCCCGAATCTCCATCCGTCGATTGAAATAAAATTCCCAAAGACAACATATTATGGATATCTGCCTGACCGATATCCAATATATTGGCATCGTACTTTGCCAGGATTTCTGTCAAAGAGGCTGTTACTCCGGATTTATCTTCTCCCGAAATACTGACCAGAATGATTTCATTTTTTTTATTCCTGCTCATATCTTTAGATAATTATTGAATGGACAATGGATAGTTTTTAGTTCTTAACTCTTAGCTCTTAGCCATTGACACATTAGCATATTCGTAATTGAATTTAATCTTCAAGTCCAAGCGCTTCTTTCAATTTCCCTTTTTTCTTTTGCTTGATCATTTTCTTCATATCCCCTGTTAATGGTACCCGGTTTTCCTTCTGGGCAGCATAATCCAACACCGTATTCCATGCATATAATTCCTGTTCATTGACAGAAGTTGGCTTTCCTGCATTTTCAATGGAAAACTTCACCAACGCGGTCATGAAAACCCCCATCACTTCTCCTTTTACATCCAGTATTTTAGAAACATTCTGCTTGATGTGATATCGATAATCGGGAGTTTTTGCCGCCCATTGCAATACAACAGCTATGGCAACCACACGATTTTCATTTTTCTCATCTACAGGCGTGGATAAAATATAATCCGCACAAACCAGAATCTGAGGTTCCGCTAAACGGCAATCAATCAAATCATCCAGGGGTAAATTCTTCAGGTTCACGAATTCTTTCGGCTGATACAATACGGGCGCATATTCCGGAGCGATTTCCCTGAACAAATCTTCCTGTCCGGACACTTTCATGTGGTAATAAGTCTCTCTCAGATATTTCCGGCACTCAAGGTGAACATCTTCGTCCTTTGCAAGTATATCTGCACGTTTCACCAGATGAACAGTTCCTTCATAATCGTTGTTTGCCAAACTGATCCGGCCTAATCCTAAATATCCCTCCGGATCATCCGGATGATATTTAATTAATTTCGAATCGTATTTCAAAGCCTCCTGATGTTCTCCGGTCATGAAATAAGCTTTCGACAGGTTAGCCAGCGCATCACGTCCTTCGGGAAAGATCCGGAGCGAACGGGTCTCATATTCAATCACTTTCTCTATATCCTGCAGTTGCAAACTAACTGTTCCCGCCTGATCCAGGGCCCGGAGGAAGAGACTATCTACGGACAAAGCCTGTTCAAAAGACCGGATAGCTTCTTCCGGTTCAGATTGTTTCTCTAACTCAATACCTTGTGTGTAATATCGGTTCGCTTCTCCGGAAGCAGACAAGTGAAGATATTTCTTTCCTTTTTTCT
>JAVBSK010000139.1:0-5115 GCA_031556755.1 Bacteroidales bacterium
ATGAATACACCAAAGATGAAAAATGGAAACGATTGGCGCATCATCAAACCATTTTGCTCGAAAGGGAAAAGATAAACGGTCGTACCCACGATATGGGATTTAAGATGTTTTGCAGTTACGGAAACGGTTACCGTTTGACCGGAGATACAACTTATCGTAATGTATTGATACAATCAGCAAAAACGTTGATCACCCGTTTTAATCCTAAAGTCGGATGCATTCGTTCCTGGGATTTTAATAAAGTTCGTTATGATAATCCGGGAAATGAACCCGAATGGAGTTTTCCGGTAATCATCGACAATATGCTCAACCTCGAATTATTATTCTGGGCAGCTAAAGAAACCGGCGACAGTACTTATTACAACATTGCGGTGAGTCATGCAAAAACAACGATGAAGAATCATTTTCGTCCCGATTATAGCTCTTATCATGTCATTGATTATAATCCCGAAACCGGAGAAGTAATTCAAAAAAATACGCATCAGGGATATAGTCACGAGTCAGCATGGTCGAGAGGACAAGTTTGGGCGCTTTATGGTTACACTTTATGTTACCGTGAAACCGGAAATTCCGAGTTTTTAGAACAAGCCAAACACGTCGCCGAATATATTTTTACTCATCCCAATCTTCCTGAAGATTTGATTCCGTATTGGGATTATAATGCTCCGGGAATTCCGAATGAGCCCCGCGATGTTTCGGCTGCGACATGCACTGCTTCCGCACTGTATGAGTTGAGTAAATACGACAGCGAAAATGCCGGAAAATACGTCAAATGGGCAGATGCAATCATAGAGAATGTGACAAAGAACTATCGTGCGGAATTAAATTCTCACAAAGGATTCTTGTTGTTGCACAGCACCGGAGCCAAAATCCTCGGATTTGAAATTGATGCTCCGTTGGTGTATGCAGATTATTACTTTTTGGAAGCGCTGCTGAAGAAAAAGGGATAAGAGACTTTTCAAGTCCATTTTCATACGTTTATAATTTTGTAATTTTCTGAATTATAATCATTTCGCTTGGTATGATTCTCCTGAAAATCTTATGGGAATTTCATACGTTTTTTTCTGAAAAATCAAATTTTGCAGTAGTGCCAATACCTTCACGGTTTATTGCTTTTCTTTTTGCGTCATCTATCCCCATCGATCCACTACCAGGTGTAACTCCACTTTGTTCAATTACAGTTGCATTAATTTTAAGAACCAATTTCCATTACATCTTTGTTTTCGTGAAATTCTTCAAATTCACTTTTGGAAAAAGTATGAACTTTAACCTTTGTAAATCCATATTTGGCAAAAAGATTGTCGACAAAGTCTGTGCGTTAATCAACGCGATCCCATGCCTGCATTATTTTTTGTATCCTGAATGAAATTGAAATATTATTGTATAAATGTGTAAAAAATTGTCTCTATTATATTTATAATTATAAAAATATGACACATCTATATTGTTAATTATAAACTATTTGCAATTAAACTTATGTATTATAAAAATAAGTCGTTAATAATCTATTCTTTTCTCAATAAAACTAAAAACCAAGAATAAAAAATTGTGTTTTATGATTATTAACATTAGTTAAATTACTTTAAAAAGTGAATTTTACACTGAAATAATCTAATTATTTATGACTAAAATATTGATTTTTAACAATTGGTTTATTTTATCTATCATTTCTAAAATAAACAGATTTTCATCAATGCGCATGAAATAAAAATCGATCTTAAACTTACTGTTTTTGACAAATTACAACGGTTCGGAAAATGATTCCTTGCATTTACTGTCAAGCATTTTACCGTTAACACACTCTTAGAAGTTACAATTATGTAATTATTATATCTGCAAATTGTATGATGATGTCAATGGTTAGTTGTATCTGGTCAGAATGCAGCAAGAAACTGGCGGATTTATCTTGCGCAAAAAGATTTTGTTTGTCGGAGTAGCATTAAACTCTTTGAATTATCCGGCAAAAACGTAGACAAAGAAATAACGAGAATAAGTACAAATTTTAATTTTGAAATCGTATGAGAAAAATTATTTTTATCATTTTGGGATTGAGTCTTTTATCAGGAGTAAAAGCCCAATCAGGGACACCGGACGACCGGGATATTATCCAGTCTGTTTTCGGAAAAGAAAAAGGGGAACTGGTCAAAACCTATATGGAACTACAAGGGAAAGCCGATACTGTATTCTGGAAAATTTATGATGATTACGAGGCGGAACGAAGAGAGTTGGTCAGGGAAAAACTGGCTATTCTGGATCAATATGTTGATAATTATGATATTTTGAATGATGAGATGGTTGACAAGTTGAGTAAAGATTCATTCAGTAATATGAAAAAGACAGACAAATTACATGAAAAGTATTATAATAAAATAAAGAAAGCTGTCGGCGCACTCAACGCATCCAAATTCATGCAAATGGAAATCTACCTCCAACGGATAGTAGAAGTAACGATAATGGATGAAATCCCTTTCATTGGGGAATTGAAAGGACTTAAACAATAGAGAAATAATCTTTTAGTATTAAATTTAAAATGAAATTTTATGAACATTAAAATCAAACTCGGGGCATACACCCTGTTTTCAGTTTTACTTTTCGCTTCATGCGAAACTTATCCGGATTCTGACGATTACGTAACAGAACAGTTGGTTACCATAACCGGTTATGATGAATCCGCAAATTTTGGGAGTTATAGTACATTCAGTGTATCTGACGACATTGTGATAATCGACAACGACAACGTTCAGAAAGTGAAAGCATCATCCCGTCCGGAACTTCAACAGTTATACAATGATGTTAAAGAAAATGTTGCTGGCCTTGGTTATACTTATCAGGAAGGGAACAATGTTGATCTGGGGGTCATTATTACACTGATGGAGAGCACGACTGTAGTCATTAGTTATCCCTGGTGGTGGTATGACTATTGCGATTGGTATTTTTGGGATTGTGGTTATTTTCCTTATTATCCCTATCCTTATCCTGTGGTAGTTGGAGAATATAGTGCAGGAACAGTCTCGATGGATATGTTTGATTTGAAGCGTCAATCAGGGATAATGAAACCGGCAGTCTGGACGGGTATTGTCAGAGGACTGGTCACGGGCGACCATACGGATGCTGAAATAAATTCCGCAATTTCGGAGTGCTTTTTACAAACAATTCCTTTCCAGAATAAATAATAAGTATTAACATTAAAAAATAGAAACAATGAAAAAATATGCACTATGTCTGATAGCATTAGGATTAAGTATTTTAACTAATTTACAGGCTCAGCCCAAACAGTATTATAACGTAGGATGGGATATAGGTTTTCCTGTCGGAAGTTTTTCTGATTACATTTCCTCAACAAGTTTACGGGGCGGGTATTTTTCCGGAAATATCTTTGTAACTGATGCGGTTTCCGTTGGTTTCAAATTCGGATATAATACCTATCATGAGAATATGCCCCGGCAAACCTGGTACATGGACTATGGTAGAGCGGTTACAGCGTCATCCTATAACTACAGTACACAGGCTCCCATACAAGTGGGAGGATATTACCATTTCAAAACGAATGAACAGATTGAACCGTATGTCGGACTGGGTCTGGGTGTCAACTACATCACCGAAGAAACTTTGGTACAAGATCTGGAAATTTATAACGACCAATGGGCATTCTTGATGACTCCAGAAATAGGATTGAGATACCAGCTCAAAAATCTACCTGTTGCAATCACCGTGAAAGCTGCTTACAATCACAATTTTAACTCCTATACTTTTTGGGGAACTGAGTATGAGGACATACGGACATTTAATCTGGGGCTTTCTATAGGATGGAATATCAGGTGATTTGAGGCTCATGAAAGCCCGATAGCTTTCAACTACTGTCAGTATTTATCCTTTGATAATATTGAAATTAAGAAACTGTTATATGAAAAAATTACAAAACTATTTTCTGCTGTTGTGCCTGTATATTTTTTCAGTTCCTGCTATTTCTGCAAAAGATGCAGATACTCTGAATAGAAAACCAGGGGTTGCCGGAGTTCCTGATTTATGCTTCGACCGCTCAAGAGGATTTGGCGGAGGAGGTAGTGTGATGTTGGTGCTTTATATGGATCAGGAAAACAGGCAAACCCCTGCTTCCGAGTTTTCAATTACCGGGGACTATACAAGTAAAAAAGACTGGATGGTATTCATCAATGCCCGTATGTTTTTCAAAGACGACCGGTTCCGGTTGACATTACTTGGCGGTTACTTTAACTCGAACTTTCAAACATACAAAACATTGGGTAACGATCAGATAGAAATCCCTTACAACACCCACGGAGGTATCTTTTTTATTGATCAGTCCATGCGTGTCTACGACCGGTTTTATGTAGGAATCATCGGACAGTACTACAAATCCCATTTGATTTTTGATGAGCCTGATTTCAGTACGGAAAATACAGATAGTTACCAAAATGCAATTGGCGCCAGTATGATGTATGATTCGAAAGATGATCAGAATTTTCCAACGAAAGGGTTACTGGCTGCATTTCTCTACAAAAATTTTCCAACATGGCTTTCCAATGACAGTACATTTAATAAACTTGACTTGTTTGTCAATTATTATCATCCACTAAGGTCTGATATGGTATTGGCTTCCCGCTTGGCTTTGAACACCGCAGTTGGCAATGATGTGCCTTTTGCGGCACAAAGTTACGTGGGAAATAAAGATATCCGTGGCTACTCTAAGGGAGAGTATCGTGGAAACCAGACTTATGCCGTACAATCGGAGTTCCGTTGGAACTTTTATAAGAAATGGGGGGCTGTAGGTTTCTTCGGATTAGCAATGGCTCAAAGCCCTGGTTATACCAGCCCATTATTGCCCGGCGGCGGTGTTGGAGTGAGATACAGGATACTACCTCAATTTAAAGTGAATATCGGAATGGATGTCGCGCTTGGCAAAAATGATTGGGGACTTTATTTCAGAATAGGGGAAGCATTTTGAGTTTGTAATCAATAAAATAAATAGGTTCTTTACGTATTCGTAAATTTTAAAATAATCATATATGAAACAGAGTATGTAAATCAATTATTTACGTCACAAGGTGATGATAATTTATTTACATGCGGCGTTCCATACACCTTAATAAAAATATA
>JAVBSK010000094.1:0-8373 GCA_031556755.1 Bacteroidales bacterium
TGGAAATTGTAAAGAAAATATAAAACAGGAGATGCGGGAAAAACAAAATATCTTTTTGTTTGTTGGAACGTTCATAGTCATAAACAATAAAATCAATTCATTATGTTAGCAGCAGTAAACCCCTATTTATCCTTCAACGGCGATTGCGAAGCCGCTTTCAGTTTCTATAAAACAGTATTTGGTGGAGAATATCCGGAATTATATCGTTACAAGGATATTCCTGACATGGAAATACCCGATTCGGAAAAAGAAAAAATTATGCATGTTTCTTTACAATTGACGGAACATGTCTGGTTGATGGGAGCTGATACCTCCGAAGTTTTTGGTCAGAAAACTCAATTTGGAGATAATATTACGATTACGCTTTGTACCCAAAGCGAAGAAGAAACTCATCGGATATACCAGGCTTTATCCGAAGGCGGAAAAATTACCATGGCATTGGAAAAAACTTTCTGGGCAGATTTGTATGCCACGTTTACGGATCGATTCGGTGTTTGCTGGGCATTGAATTTCGTGAAAGAAAAAGATTGTCAATAAGAGCAATAAATTGTTCATCAGTTTTAGCAATGGAAAAGACGAATAAATGCTGTCAAAGTTGCGGAATGCCCCTGAAAAAAGATCTGCAAGGGGGAGGAACGAATGCCGATGGTTCAATAAATCAGCAATATTGTAGTTATTGTTATCAAAGCGGAGCATTCACTGTTGATAACGTTACGGTTGAGGAATTTCAGGAATATTGTCGTAAAGCGATGATCGCAAGTGGAAGTTCAAAATTTGTAGCATGGCTTTTTACCCGGGGAATGAAACGTCTGGAAAGGTGGAAGAATTAACGTTTGGTGTTCTATACAGTTGTCTGATCAGCAAACAGAACATATGAGATATACAGAAAATTACATTTTTGTTTATTTTTTGAGTTCTGTATGCTGATTGGATTTTTAAACATCCTGGAAATACATAGATGTTCAGAATTATTAAATTTTAATCTATGTGGATATCCTGAAGTTTAAATTTTTCAGAATTTTCTTTTATTCTTCGGTGGAGTTGATGACTGAGTATGCGGTAAATTCCCTGGGATTGTTGTAAGTGGTTCTTAAATATTCAAACTTTCCAGGAGATTCCTTGAATCTCTTATCTTCATGAAGAGGAGAAAAAGTGAAAAGAATCGCATTGTCAATTCGGTTGTTCTGAAAGTTATTCAAATCAATGATTGATTGTAGGGGAGGATTTGGTTGAATCAAAATATCCAGATTCTTGATGTCCAGATCATATAACCTGGAAATTGTGTCCAGACAGATTCTTGTTCCATTGGCTTTGCCATCGGCTGAGAAACCGGCCAGGTGAGGAGTGGCGACCAGTGTCAGATTGAGCAATTCAAGAGAAATATGAGGTTCATTCTCCCAACAATCGATAATCATATCTTCAATCATTCCATCCTTTTTCGCGTTGATCAAGGCCTGAGTATCATGTACGGCTCCCCGGGCTACGTTGACGAAATAAGGTTTCCTTTTCAGGGAATGGAAGAATTTTTTCCCGGCCAGATGAAAAGTAGGATATTTTCCCTTTTTTTCCAATGGAACGTGAAAAGAGATGATGTCGCAGGATTCTGCAATAGTTTGTAGATCTACAAAGTCGCTTTTGCCTTCTTTCTCGGCGCGTGGCGGATCACATTTCATATATCTTAAACCCTAGGCCTTGTAAGCGGATTCCACAGCGCGTCCGATATTTCCGACTCCGACGATACCGAATATCTTGGAACGCAGGTCGAAAGATTTCATTCTAGACAACTCTATCAGAGAAGACAGCATGTATTGAGCCACGGAATGTGCATTACATCCGGGACAGTTCATCCATTTGATGCCGTTTTTATGGCAATAATCAATATCGATATGATCGAAACCGATGGTGGTGCTCCCGATGAATTTCACCTTGCTTCCTTCCAGTAATGTTGAAGTGCATTTATTGGGTGTACGGACAAGTAGAACATCTGCATCTTTGACATTCTTGTGAGTAAAATCGGCGGCGGAAACATATTCTATTTCCGCATAATTTTCAATAACGCCTCGAAGGAAAGGGATCTTATCGTCTGCTATAATTCTCATTCTTTGGTCAATGTTTTGAATAAATATTCCAGATCGGGAATCTCGTCGATCAATTTATCCGCAACGATATTTCCTTGGTGGATAATGATGATACGTGTACAGATGGATGCAACTTCCGCCAAAGTGTGAGAAGAGAATAAAATAGTTTTTCCTGGGCTCAATTGACGTAATAATGCTTTTATTTCATCCATTTGATTCGGATCTAAACCCGACATAGGCTCATCTAAAATCAACAAGGCCGGATCATGGATGATTGCCTGCGCCAGTCCGACCCGTTGTTTGTATCCTTTAGATAATTGGGATATTAATTTATGGGCTTCCGGCTTTAACCCGGTTTTAGCGATGACAGTTTGTACCGTTTCTTTATGATTACGATCGTATAAACCGGATACATATTCCAGGTATTCAGCAATATACATATCGTCATACAGCGGATTGTTTTCGGGCAGATAGCCGATTTGTTTTTTAGCTTTCAAATCGTCTTTTACGATATCGAAACCATCAATATATACATATCCCTGATCAGATTGAATACAGCCGGTTATGATTTTCATCGTTGTTGATTTTCCGGCTCCGTTAGGACCTAAAAATCCGATAATTTCAGCTTTCCCGGCTTGAAAAGAAACGTTATTGACGACCTGTTGGGCGCCATATCTTTTAACCAAAGAACGGACATCTAAAACCATACTGTGATAACGAGATAAATATTTTTGAAGCGCAAAGATATGTAAAATATAAAAAAAACTAAAATTCTGCGACTAATCTGACGTTTAATTGCCTGCCAGTAAGGTAATTGGGTACAGGGTATCGGATATCATTGACGTCGGAAACCCAGTAATAGGAATTGACATTCTTGATATCCAACAGGTTGAATGCATCAATTCCTATGCGGATATTTTTGAAATATCTCCCAATCTTTCCGTTATGAGCATCATCCGTTTCTGTGAGCAGAAGATAGGACATTCCTATATCAACCCTTCGGTATCCAGGAGAATAGAAATATCCCTTTTCGTATCCTTTTCCCGGTTCGGAGAACGGAAGACCATCCGCCCAGATCAGTTTAAGATTCATTTGTATCCTGTCATTTTTGGGCAGGTAATCTGTAAAATAAAGAGAGATATTATAACGTTGATCAGTTGGTAACGGCACTTTGACTCCATTGATATTCTGCTGTGCTTTCATGACTGAAACGCTCAGCCAGGAATCTGTTCCCTGTACGAATTCTCCGGAAATTTTCATATCGATTCCGGTTGTATAACCTGTAGCTAAATTATATCCATAGTAGCGTATTTTTACATTGTCCACAGTATAGGGAACTAAATTACTTAAATTTTTATAATATAATTCTGTCGAAAACTTAAACGGGCGATTCATACTCCTGAAACCATAATCCCCACCCAGAACGAAATGGATGGAACGTTGTGATTTTATATCCTGATTCAATACCACTTGTGAATTGCCAAATGCATCGGATGTAATCATCCTGAACTCTTTATAAAAAGGTGATTGATAGTACAATCCGGTAGCGAATCTGAAAGTGAAGTTTTGATTTTTACTCGGAATAAAACCGATAGAAGCTCTCGGACTGAGAATAAATTCCTTATTATAATCCCAATAACTACCTCTTAACCCGGCGGTCAAAGAAAATAATCCCCATTCTTTTCTGAACTTGTAAGTATCCTGTACATAGCCGGAGAAACGATTGGAAGAAATATCGTTGTTCGAAAACAAGTTGCGGTATACGTTGACGGTTTCATTGTTGTAGGGAAGAGAATATCCCGCCGAATCACGGGCTTCCCATTCCCTGATTCGGTCACTGATGATTTCCCGTTGATATTCCAATCCCCATTGTATTTTATTGGACTCTAAAAGGTGTGAACCGAAATGGGAGACATTAAAAACTTCTGAATTCAGGTGATTCCGGGCATGTTCCTGAAACCTGCCAACGCCGATAATTTCCTTGTCGGCTTTTTCCTTGTCTTCCCCCATGATATTACTCAACCAATATTCCCCGGAGAAATCATAAGTTTCTTCTTCTAATGATTGAAACCCTGAAAATTGTAAAGCCAGGTTTGTCTTGTCTGTTAATTGATATTGCAAAGTAGCCGCTCCGAACAGCGTGTTGAATTGATCTCTTTCCTGTCCGTCGAAATAAACCGTCAGGTTTTTAGCATCTGATGCAGTTCCGAAAGAAGTATCTCTTGTTTTTGGAATAAAGTTGTAGGTATTCCTTGAAATATTACCTAAAAAACTCAATGATAATTTTTGACTGAAATCATAGTTCAGGTGTGTTTGTAAATCCAGAAAAGTGGGATCATAGTCCCCGGATGTGTCTAATGTTTTCAACAGACTTGTTCCCCTTTTATAACGGATTCCCGTGATTTGTGAAAATTTTCCGCTGGCGTTCCCGATATAAACGCTTCCGCCCAATAGGCTGGCGGCGACAGCGCCTTCGAATGTCCGAGGTTTTTTGTAAGTAATATCCAGTACCGAAGACATCTTATCTCCATATTTGGCTTCATATCCTCCGGATGAAAAATTAACCTCAGCCGTCAGGTCGGGATTGATAAAACTCAAACCTTCCTGCTGTCCGCTCCGGATCAACAACGGACGTTTGACTTCCGTTCCGTTTACGTAAACGATATTTTCATCGAAATTTCCCCCGCGAACAGAATATTGGGAACTCAGTTCATTATTACTTGAAACGCCGGCATATGTCACAAGCAGTGATTCTATACTTCCTCCGGCGGGATCTGCCAACATCCGAATCTTGGAAGCATCTAATTTTTCGACCGTATTGGTCTGGATACGGTTGCCTTTTACTTCCACTCCGCTTAATTCGATGGAGGAAGATTTCATAGTGACATTGACGTTCATATTTCCACTCACAGACGGAATGATGCGTTGCGCTTTGTTATATCCTATACATGAAAATATGAGGGTACAGGAATCTCCCTGTTTGACATCAATGCCGTATTGTCCTTTCTCATTGGTCATTGCTCCATTGGCAGTTCCTTTCTGATGAATGATAACCAACTCGATAGGAAGTCCGTCTTCATCGCTGACCACTCCTGTTATTTTGGCTTTTTGAGCAGACAACGTAAAAGAAACGAATAAACCAACAAATAAAAAGATTATAATGGATTTGATTTTCATCAGGGATAATAACGGTTTACAAATATAAATAACGAACTATTTTTTAATTAATTGTTATTTTTTGTTGCTTCAGCCAGGTAATAATCAAATTCTTCATTTCTTCGTGAAATACAAAATTGGAGTTGAATCCCCAACCGTGTCCGCCTACGGGAAAAATATACATTGCTGAAGGGATTTTTTTTGTTTTCAATCCTTGATAGAATAAAATGCTATTTTCAGGGAGAACGGCTTTATCATCATCACTCAACAATAAAAGGGTAGGGGGAGTATTGTCTTTGATTTGTTTTTCAGTGGAAAAATATCTGATGGTTTCAGCATCCGGCGTTTTTCCAAGCAGATTGTTCTTTGAACCTATATGGGTAATGGAGTCATTGAGCATTGAAATGACCGGATAGAACAATATTCCAAAGTCGGGACGGGAAGATTCATCGAAATGAGTCAGCAGAGAAGATGCCAAATGTCCGCCGGCAGAAAATCCCGCCACTCCGATTTTTTGAGGATCAATGCCCCATTCCGCTGATTTGGAACGGATAATTTTCATGGCTTCTTTCACATCTTTCAACGGAATTTGAGCATGTCCGTTGGGAAGTCTGTATTTCATCACAAAAGCCGTAATCCCTTGTTTGGAAAACCATTCTGCAAACTGGATTCCTTCGTGCATGGCTGCCTGTCTGGCATATCCGCCTCCAGGACAGATCAGAATGGAGGCGCCTGTATTTTTGGATTGATTGGCCGGATAGAGCGTGAATGCAGCTTCGGATATGTTTTGAATTCTTCCGTTGTCATTGATTTCGGAAAGAGTAATTCCATTGGTTTCGCCCGGACCATCCGGCCATACCGGAATCTGAACTGTTTTCTGTGCTGAAATAGCCATAAAACAAAATAAGAAAATCAGGAATGAAACAGTTTGTATTCTCATCATTTATGTTGATTGTGTAAGCAAACTAAAATTGAAAATGGAAATATAGATTTCTCTTATAATTACTTCAACCATTGGTCGAACCATCTGAAGAATTCCCTTTGGAATAAGATTCCGTTCTGAGGTTGTGATATCCAGTGATTTTCATTCGGGAAAATCAACATACGGGATGGGATTCCTTTCAATTGCGCAGCATTGAAAGCCATCATTCCCTGGGATGCCAAGATGCGGTAGTCCAGTTCTCCATGAGTGACCATAATGGGAGTATCCCAATTTTGAACAAACTTGTGAGGAGATGCTTCCGAGTATGTTTTTTGAGCGATTTTATTATTTTTATCCCAGAACGGGCCTCCTTAATCCCAGTTAGCAAACCACATTTCTTCGGTTTCAAGGTACTGAGCTTCAAGATTGAAAATACCCGCATGAGCTAAAAACGCTTTGAATCGTTTGTTATGATTTCCGGCTAGCCAATAAACAGAATATCCGCCGTAACTTGCTCCAGTACAACCTAATCTGGTTTTATCAATAAAAGGTTCCATGCATAAGGCATCTATTGCGGAGAGGTAATCTTTCATGTTTTGTCCGCCGTAATCACCGCTGATTTGTTCATTCCATGCCTGTCCGAATCCGGGTACTCCCCGGCGGTTCGGGGCGACAATGATGTAACCATTAGCTGCCATCATCTGCAAATTCCACCTGTATGACCAAAATTGACTGATAGTGCTTTGCGGCCCTCCCTGGCAATACAATATAGCGGGATATTTTTTATTTTTGTCGAATTTAGGCGGATAAACGATCCAGGTCAACATCTCTTTGTCGTCGGTCGTTTTTATCCAACGCTCTTCTACTTTTCCCATTTCAATCTGATCAAGAATGTGTTTGTTTTCCGAGGTCAATTGCTTACTTTCTTTAGAGGCGATATCGACTGAAAAAATTTCATTGGGGTAGGACAGGGAATGACGTAAAGCGTACAATTTTCCGTCGAAATAAGAAACGGAAGCATAGTCATGATACCCTTCAGTAAGTTTTTCTATATTTTTTTTGAAATCAATAGAGAAAAGTTGTGTTGTGCCTTTTACACAGGCTACATAATACAAGCGTTGGGAATCGGAATCCCAATCGAAGTCATCTACGTTATAGTCAAAATCGGTTGTGAGGAATTGTTTGTCCTTCGAATCCATATTCATGACGAACAATCGGATGATATCTGATTCATATCCGTCGCGTTCCATACTGGTCCATGCAATGCTTTTACCGTCCGGAGAGAATTTTGGTTGTCTGTCGTATCCCATCATTCCGTCCGTCAGATTTTCTGTTTTTTTAGTCTCTAAATCATACAGATAAATGTCTGAGTTGGTTGATAAAGCATATTCCTTACCTGTTTTTTTGCGGGAAACATATGCCACTTTTTTGCTGTCCGGATGCCAGCAGAAGCTTTCGGTACCTCCGTCGGGTTTCATCGGCGCTTCGAAAGGTTCTCCGTCTAAAATGTCGGTGATGTTTTTCAGTCCATCGGCAGTATAATCAGCTACGAAAATGTGCGGAATAGTTTCTATCCATTCATCCCAATGTTTGTACATCAGGCTATCAATGACTCGTCCGGATGCCTGAGGTAAATCCTCATGTATTTCACTTGAATTTTTTTTCAATTTTATTTCCGAATAGAAAGCGATTTTCTTTCCATCAGGAGAAAAAATAAAACCTAAGATATATCCATTATATGAAGTAATTTGTTTTAAATTTCCCCCATTGCTTTCTATTTCAAATACTTGCATTTTGCCATCTTTATCTTTGGCTAAAAAAGCAATAGATTTTCCATCGTTTTTCCAAACAGCGTTGGATTCACTGTTGGGTGTTTGAGTGATTTGTTTGGCTTCAGCACCTTCTTTATTCATCAGGAATAATTCCGTATTGGATTTGTTTTCTTTGATTCCGATGAAAGTAACGGGATATAAGATTTGTTTTCCGTCGGGAGAAACGGCCGGAGCTCCGACTCTTCCAAAACTGTAAAGTGCCTCAGGAGTCATGATTCCGTCAGATACTTCTATATAATTTCTGGATATAATGTCGTTTGCAAGTACTTCTTTTTTTACAGCGTCATTCTTGCAACTTGTTAAAAAGCAGGATACAGTCATAAAAGCGATGATAATTGAATTCGTTTTCATTTTTTTATGTAATAAGGATGAAAAGGAAAATATA
>JAVBSK010000197.1:0-8879 GCA_031556755.1 Bacteroidales bacterium
GATATTTTCCAGGTTATCGGCGACGACCGTACAGGAGCCGCGCGCCATGTCGATACTGCCATGAAAACGCAGGTAACGGACGATAGTGTTATCTGAAAAGGAAACGCCGTGTCCGAAGATGGTAATACCATCTCCGGGAGCCGTTTGTCCGGCAATGGTTAGGTTAGACTCCGCTTTGAGTTTCCCTTCCAGTTTGATTATTCCTCCTACTTTGAAGACGATGATTCTATCCGGTTGACTGACGGCGTCTCTGAAAGAGCCTGGTCCCGAGTCGTTCAGGTTGGTAACTGCATAAACTGTTTTTCCCCTGCCCCCGGTAGCATATTTTCCGAACCCGTCGGCTCCGGGAAATGCGATTGTCTGAGCGTTGATTGATATGGCCGATAATATGATGCAGGCTGTAAGTAAAAAAAGATAGTTTAATTTTCTCATTTTATTTTGAATATAAATCCTGAAGCGGTCATGTGTTTTCCGCCCTGGGATGCTGTGAATAAATATTCGGGTTTTCCGTTCTTCATCAATAATTGAGGACGTTCGAAGCGTCCGTATCTTTGTAAATGTTTGGGCGCCGGAGCTTGTTTGATGTCGTATTTATCCGCTCCGTACCAGGCGATTTGAGGTTCCGACCAGTCCAAACCGTTTTCCGATTCAAAGATGAGTCCCACCGTATGATCGAAATATCCCATATCTCTCATAAGCATGAAATATTTTCCGTTTTCCATCCAGATATAAGCATCTTCTACCTGGATATTGTTCCCGTAAACAGAAAAATCCACAATGGGATTTTTTTCGTACCGGGAATAATCTCCGTCGATTCGCTCGGATATCGCCAGTCCATATTTTCTGTTGGCTCGGACGCTTCCTTTCTGATTGTTGTATTCTTCTTTGTTCCAGGATTTGTAGTACAAACGACATGTTCCGTCCGGTGTTTTCAGAAAAGAAGGATTGGTTGCGCAGCAATCGTCCCATGCTCCTGTCGTTCCCGCCGTCAGCAAGGGTTTATCGGTTCTCTTCCACGGTCCGTTGATGGATTGGGATGTCGCCAGGCCGATAGATTTTGTTTTGACGGTTCCGTCACTGTTTCCTATGTAAAAAAGATAATAAGTTCCGTCTATATATTGTATGTGGGGATTGTGACAGGTAGTTGCATCGAAGTATCCTGGACGGGGTCTCAGGATTGTTTCCACATATTTGTAAGGTCCTTCTGGACGGTTTGCTACCGCATGGGCGATTTCCGATTGACGTATCCATCCGCCCATTTTATATTGTTCCGGCCAACGGGAATAGAAGACATGTACTTTTCCTTTTTCGTCATAAATGGGAGCGCAACACCAGACGTAATAACCTTCGGATTCTAGAATTCTTCCTACGGGTTTCAGGTTTTTGCAGAAGTCTGAAACGGCTTCTGCCGGATATTGCGTTTTTTCTAATTCCAGACAAGCCATGATGAATGGCCCGGTAGCTTTGGAGTCGTTATTTCGGATTTTTTCGTTGACGTAATATTCGAAGGAACCATCCCTGTAAGGATTTCCTCCGAGTCCGCTGACTGCGCAACATTGAGTCAGGGAAAGAGTTTCGTCAGTTTCCTTGATCATGAGTTGATTCATGATTCCGTTGTATGCCTTGATGGCTGTATTGAGATTTTTTTTATTGATGTATCCTTTGTTAACCGCTTTGGCGATTGAGTACATAAACATGGATGAGACGGATGCTTCCAAGTAATTACCTTTTCTATTCCCTTGGTCTATAACCTGATACCACAATCCGGTTTTATCCTGATAGCGAGGTAATATTTTGGATAAGTGGGTAATAATAGCGATAACCTCTTTTCTTTGCGGGTGATTTTCCGGGACGAAATCCATAATATCCACCAGCGCCATGTAATACCAGCCGATAGCTCTTCCCCAGAAGTTAGGAGATTGTCCTGTTTTTTTATTCGCCCAACGTTGCTCTCTGCTCTCGTCGTAGGCGTGATAGAGTAAGCCCGTTTTTTTATCTAAGGTATGTTTATAGGTAATGACCAACTCATGCATGGCTTTATCGATCAGGTCGGGACGGTTGTATTCTTTTCCGTATTGCGCCATGAAAGGCCCAGCCATATAGATTCCGTCCAGCCATATTTGGTGGGGATATATTTTCTTGTGCCAGAATACGCTGTCGGAAGTTTGCGGATGGGTTTTGAGTTGGTTCAGTAACGTGTCCATCGCCATTCTGAATTTCTCCTGTTTGGATTCCCTGTAAACATCAAAGAGGATTTTTCCGGAATTGATCCAGTCGATATTGTAGTCATATATACTGTAATTGCGAATAGATCCATTGTCTAACACCATGTAATCCGCCCATTCATGGACATAGTCGAAGTATTTCCTATCCTGGGTATTTTTCCATACTTTCAGCATGGCGCAACAACCGACGCCTTGTGCATATCCCCATACGAATTTCTTTCCGTGGTCTAATTGCCAGGCATGTGGAAAGCGTTTCATTTCCGAATCGGCAAACTGCGTACTGGTCTTCATTGACACTTTGCTATTAGAACAAACTGTTTGAGAAAGCAGACATGTTACGACAAGTAGCAGTATGTTGTATTTTTTATTTCTCATGGAATTATGTTTTAGTAGTGAATCATGAACGGAAATAAAAAACAGCGAACTATAAACAGAAGTTTTTGTTCACTGTTCACCATATAAATTAATGTGAGTTCGATATAATTTTCATATTAAATAGTTAATTATCAATATATCTTTCCGGAGGAAAATCATATCAATAGCAATTAGACAATCATTCCGGCTTATTTTGTCCGGTAGGACATCAATATGAATGTCCTGCGGACAACAATCAATAGGGAAAATACATTTTCTATTGATATCCAAGACCTCCGGTCTATTGCTTATATCGAACTCATGTTAAATTATTTATTCTTCAGATTCCATTTGATAAAATAACCGCCGGACTGAATTTTAGCTCGAATTCCTTCTCCGTTTGTATACTTTGGACACACCCTATCGGCTATGATATTCATATCATTGTGTCTCAGAGCCATACGTATCATTGCAGGGTAGTTTTTACCTTCGCAGGAAAACTCAAGTAACATCTCATCGAGGATTGCTTCATCGTTTGCTTTGATAGATTCCTTATCAAGCGCCTGTGCTGCGATTACCTCTTTGGTTTCGTGGTCACTTTTGATAAATGTACGATTTCCTAAGCTGAACATACCACGAATGCCTTTGTCAGGATATTTACGTGTGCCAATCGAAGTGCTTGATGTCCAGTCCCAGGTAAATCCTTCCCAACATGCGCTATCTTTCTTAATAAACGCAGCATCTACTCCTTTGTTAATCAAAACCGAAGCGGCTTCGAATCGTCCCTGATTATTTAGAGCTTCCGCTAACATAAAATACAAATCGGCTCCACGATAAATATAAATAGGCACATCATCCTGATATGCGTATGTACGAACGGGATTACTCAAGGGACGGAATTTTTGGATTACATAATTTCCTGTGCTGTTCTTTTTGAAAGTGGCGTTGCCACGAGGATCAGCACTGGCTCCGCCTAAGGGATTCAAAATGGGATCAGAGAAGCGCGCTATCCCTATTGCAGATGGAGCAAGCAGGTATTGATTCGGAATTTCTGTTCCAAAATGTTTCAACAGGCTATTTGTTTGATTTCTCTTGTAATCGTAAGTAATTACAGCAATATTTTCCGGACGATAAGGATCACCACCGGTAGTATTCCAAAAAGCGGCATATTTGCCAGCCATCGCATCATTACGCATCCAATCCATGTTGTCACTTGTGGAGGTTTTAAACTTCGCATTCATTTGTGTCAGGATCAAATTCGAGGCTTTTGCATAATCACCATTCCACAGGCATAATTCGGCATAAAGAGCAAAATAAGGAGGCGCCATATAATTCCAATAGTAGTATTTATTTGTACTACCGGCTCCTTCCAAACCATTCGGGTCAATCCACTTAACCCAGTCGATGAAAGTTTGATCTCCATTGATACCGTCAAATCCGGTGTCCAATAAATTCATACATGATTTAACTACTTCAGACAGGCTTTTTACAGGGAATTGAGACATATCTGTCTTCTCCCGGATCGGATTATCAAACCAAATAGCTTCACCATAAATTTTAGCAATCGTTAAGTATGTCCATGCTTTTATTCTCACGGTAGCGCTCACTAACGCTTTGTAGTCTGTCATATTAACAGAGGCCTTATTCGCTTCTTTATAATCGTATACTTTTGATAAGTAATCATTGCAAGCAATAATTACATCGTAATATGTTGCAGGGTCAGCGTAAGTATTGCCTGTCAAATCTGTATCATAATTATAAATATTATGCAAATCATCCGGTGTATTTCTGGTTGGTTCCAATATTTCCCCGCGGGTATCGGTTAGATAAATTATTTTATCGCCAATAACCTGTACTCTTGTCGCAATACCAATAAAGCCGGCATACATCTCGCTTTCTTCATTGATATAGCCATCAGAATCCAATATATCATCGGTCTGGACTTCAAAAAAATCGTTACAGGCTCCCATTGATAATGCCATAATGCAAGCCAATGTATATTTCAGAATATTCTTTTTCATACGATAATTTTAATTAGAATTTCAAGTTTACACCAAATTTAACAGCCTTAGGTTGCATCAGTTTCGCATAATCAAAACCTTGGATTGCATCACCGTAAGAATAGGAAAACTCCGGATCCATGCCTAAGTATTTTGTCATTGTCAACAGGTTCTCTCCCGTAACATAGATAGTTCCCGAACGAATGAAATCGAAAAGCTTCTTGTTGAAAGTGTAGCTTAATGTAATATTTTTCATTTTCAAGTAAGAAGCATCCTCAATCCAACGGGAAGAAAACACACTGTTTCCTACCGGATCGCCCCATTGTGCACGCGGTATATCAGTAACCTGTCCTTCCAATGTCCAACGATTCACCACGCTTAAACTTTGGTTGTTAAATGAAGAAAGAGATTCTAGATTTTGACGAACAGCATTGTACGCTTTATTCCCTTTAGAGTAAGTAAAATCAGCAGATAGAGCAAACGATTTTACTCTAATCTGTGTAAAGAAACCACCAAAGAAATCAGGAGTCGCGCTACCCAGTGTAACACGGTCAGATTCATTGATGCGGCCATCTTTATAAGAATCTACAAAATGTACATCGCCCGCTTGATACGCCCGTCCCATTTTATTAACTAAATTAGCTTCTGTAGCTTCAGCTTGTGTAGAGAAAACGCCTTCTGCTTCATATCCGTAGAATTGATACGGATCTTCACCTACTTTTGTAACTATTTGTGCTCCATCACTATAAGAAAGAACGATTTGATCGCGCTCACCAAGCGATTTCACTTTGCTCTTGTTTTGAGCGAAGCTTCCTCCAACAATCCATTCCAGATCACGTGTGCGAACCAAAGAGGCTTGGAGAGACAATTCAATACCTTTATTTTCTATTTCTCCGCAATTATCATAATATTTCCCGGAACCATACTCAGAAGAAAGGGGTAAAGCAAATATCACATCGCTCGCTAAACTGTTGTAATAATCGAAAGTAATATTCAAACGATTATGAAACAGACCCATATCCAACCCTACATCCATTTGTGTATTTTTTTCCGGTTTCAATTGGGTATTGGGAATATTAGCCCGTCCGATTCCGGAAATATCTTTATATGGCAAACTCCTGTAATAGTATTTTCCTAAATTGGAAGAATAACGGCTATTTCCGGATAATCCATATTCAGCACGTACATTCAAACGGTTTACGAGTGTTGAGTTGGAAAGCGGAAGCCATCCTTTTCCTAACCAAGTTAATCCTACCGACGGATATGTATAGAAATGGTCGGCATTGGTTCCTGACGAAGAAGCTCCATCGACAGCCATATTTACGGATGCTGCAATCATTTCCTTAAAGGTATAATCGGCATGTGCATAAAAATTCATCCAGTTCCATTTTTCTAAATAACCGAAGAAATAACGTCCTATAGTTTGTGAACTACCTAAAACCTGATAAAAGTCGTTGGATGTATTTCTACCTACCCCCGCATCATATTCTTTTTTACTCATTAATACCTGGGCGCCTGCCGACACATTTAATGCGTGGTCGTAGTTAAATATTTTTTTATACTGCCCGGTAATATTATAAAACATATTGAATGTTTCTCCAACACCTTCTTTTACAGAATTTTTCATTTCTCCATACTGGTCAAAAAACGGAACAATGCTTTTATCGGTAAGACCCGGCACAAACAAATGTTCGTTGTTGTAGTTGTAATACAAACCAATTGTTCCGGTGAAAATAAGTTCCGGAAGCGCTTTGTAAGTAAGTCCTGTTCTTGCATTCACATCATATTGGCGGTTATTTGCATCCAATGTATTGACTATTGCAATTGGATTACTCGTTGCAAAGTCCATATTATTACAAACTTCAGAACTGCCGTAATAATATTTTTCATACGTAGATAATGTTTTTCCGTTTATGTCTTTTTCATAAGGACTGAGCAATGGGGATTTAGCATAAGCAGCTAAAACAGGATTGGTACGGGAATCCATTCCTTGTTCCTGATAGTTTCCTTCCAGAAATGCCATGCCTATGGTTGCAAACATCTCAAACTTTTTACTGATCAATACGTTTGTATTCAATTGTGTATGATACCGTTGCGAGTTAGCGTTATTTAGAATCCCATCTTCCATTGAATAGCCTAGTGACAAGTCGTATTTTGCAATAGCGTCACCTCCTTCTACCCGAAACAGGTTATCCGTAACAAATCCGTTCTTATAGATTTCGTCCTGCCAATCTGTATTGTTATTATACAAGTAGCTATATTTACTGTTTGGATTATTCAGGAATGGAAATTCAGAAAAGAAACTTTGCATGTTATTGTAGTAAGTCATACCCATATCCGTCAAATACGATTTATAAGCAGTTCCTTCTAATAAAGGCATTCGTTTGTTATTCCAGCTCACGCCATATTGTCCGTTAAAACTTACTTTGGTATCCAGGTCATCCGAGTTAGCTCCGTCAGTTTCAATCAGAATTACTCCATTCGATCCTAAAGAACCATACATAGATGCCTCTGCTCCTTTCAATACGGTTATGTTCTGAATATCTCCCAAATTATAAGACTGAAAAACATTTCTTGTAAAACCATTGATTAACTGCGATTCTTTGGTATCCGGTAAGTAAGGAACATTGTTGATAACGATTAACGGTTCATTTCCTCCGACAAACGAACGAATTCCGCGGATGTTCATGTAGCTGCCTTCACCTGGCATTCCACCATTGCGTGTTACCAGCAAGCCGGCAATCTGCCCCGACAAAGCACGGTCGATTTTCGTTTCACCCAAAAGCAAATCTTTTTTCGCGATGTTTACCGCAGAAGTTAGTTCAGGGCGTTTATTTTCGATTTGGAAAGGTAAAACAGATGACTCGTTGTACCGATACTGAGTTTCAGGAATCATCATTATTTGAATATCCGTTCTTCCATTCACTAATTGAGATACAGGGAAATACCCTGCCGCCCAAACCGAAATATTTTGTGCCGGGTCTTTCAACTCAAAATGAAAAACTCCATCAGCTCCTGTTGTCACATTTTTTGCTCCGGGCATCATCACGATGGCTCCTTCGATTGGCTTATTCAATTCGGATAGGATTTTACCCGTAATTTTGTTTACTCCTTGTCCGTAAATATTGTTTACGAGCAAGAGAGAAAGCAGCGCCGTGCATAATATTGTTTTTATATTTTTCATACGATTATAATATTTCCTTGAATCAGTATTAATAACAATTTTTTGTCGGTTTCAAACACCAGTGATGCAAACGAAGTGTTTTCCCTTCTTCAGTAGCACCTTTAGTGTAAATGCTAATCTTCACGGGAACAGCTTCTGTCCCTGTGATTTCAACCGTAGCTATTTTACCTCCATCGCGATCGTAATTTCCTTTCTTACTGTTTGTTGCTTTAGCTGTATCATATCCTTCGGGATAACTGCCACCACCACGGTCGTAGTGGTAAGTAGTCGCCGTTTGTTCAGAAACAGTTACTTCACGAAGTTCTGTTCCATTAAAGGCAACCCAATAAGCAATACCGACATTCTGTTCAAAACCCAAACAAAGATCATATTCTCCGGGAGGTACCAAATAAGGAGTTATAGTATAAGAACCAGTTCCTGAATCTTTATACCGAAATGGGATAAAATCCAGTTTATAAGGTGTAGAATAATCTTCCATTTTGAAATATAACAAACGATTTGTTATCATAGGGAAGCCTCCTTCCGGCCATCCTGACCATTCTGTAACCCGAGTCTCGAGTTTATTGAACACCAGATTCTCTGACGCAAAATAAGCTGTTTTATCATCAGCAGTTAAAAATTCATACCACTTCATAAAGTCTTTCAAACGATAGATTAAAACGTTAGTCGGTATTTTCATTTCAGTTACATAATAAACAGTACCATTACTCATATACATTGGCTGTTCCAAATTAACTTTCTGAACCGTAGTTCTCCATTGTCTGGAAAAAACAGAAGTAAGATCTTCATGACTTTCGAAATCCTCTTTGGTATATTGCTGATTGAAGAAAGTTGATTGAAGAATAAAAACATCAATAATTGTATCGGCACGAGCTTGTAATTCATGTGTACCTAACAAATTCCATGCATTCAAATTATCCATGGCTTCTTTTCTTGTTTTTTCAATGACTTCATTGGAAGGAAGCAACAAGGTGGCTGTTATTGATTCTGACATCAGATCTAATCCTTTTGCAGTAAAATAAGAATTGGTAACAACAAATACAGAGTCATATACAGTACTTCCTGTATCATCTACTCCAACTGGCAAACTAGCTTTCTTATCAAATACTTTTTTAT
>JAVBSK010000239.1:0-11378 GCA_031556755.1 Bacteroidales bacterium
TTCTCCCATAGATTCTTCGAACAAGATAGTGAAGAAATCTTTTTTCTCGGGATAGTGTACGATTGCATAATTTCCGAGGTTGGCTTTTTTTGCAGCTATTCCGATGGCTTCGTTCAATCCTCCGAGCTCATCTACCAATCCGATTTTCAGGGCTTGTTCTCCTGTCCATACGCGTCCTTGTGCGATAGAATCTATTTCTGCTTTTGTTTTATTTCTTCCTTCCGCACATCGGCTCAGAAATGTGTCATATCCTTTTTCTATATAGTTTTGTAACAATGCCTTTTCATCTGAATTTATAGGACGGGAAATATTTCCCAGGTCTGCAAATTTATTGGTTTTCTCGGTGTCTGAGCTAATTCCGATTTTGTTCATCAATCCTTCAACAACGGGGAACATTCCGAAAATTCCAATAGAACCGGTAATGGTCGTTGGTTCGGCAACGATCCAGTCGGCGCCGCAGGAAATGTAATATCCGCCGGAGGCGGCATAATCACCCATGGATACGATGATTGGTTTGACCTTTTTGACTTCGGTTACTTCTTTCCAGATTTGTTCCGACATATATGCGCTTCCACCGGGGGAGTTTACGCGGAATACAACAGCTTTCACATCATTGTTGTCTTTCAGTTTTCTCAATTCTTTTACATATTCTTTGTCTGAGATGACCGAAGTGGTTTCGAAAGCGCCGCTTTGCGCATTGGTTATTTCACCTTCGGCAAACAGTACTGCAATTTCCTGACCGCTTTTTCCTTTAGTCGTCTGAACGGATGATATCTGTTTTACGGAGGCTAGCTTTAAATCTTCTTTGAGATCAGTTCCTAACAATCCCTTGATGTAATCGGAAGCCCCGGTGCTATACATCAATGTATCTATCAGCCCTGAGGCAACAAGATATTGGGATTCTTTCAATACCAGCCCCTCGTTTACCAGTTGGTTTAATTTCTCCTGTTCTATGTTCCTGCTTTCTGCTATTTGGCAGGAAACGTTATACCATAAACTTCCCATATAGGATTTGAGCTGTTCCCGGTTGGCGTCACTCATTTTGTCAAGCATAAAAGGTTCTACGGCGGATTTGAATGTGCCTACCTTGAATATTTCGAGTTTGACGCCTAATTTGTCTAATAATCCGGTGTAAAACATCGGAGTGGCGGCCAACCCGTGCAAATCAATCATCCCCTGAGGATTTAATATTATTTTATCGGCTACGGAGGATAAATAATAAGCCGATTGTGTATAGTTTCCGGCATAGGCTACAACGAATTTTCCATTTTCCTTAAATTCGGTAAGTGCTTTGCGAATGGCTTCAACAGAAGATATTCCGGCGGATAAGTTTCCTCCTGTCAGGTAAATACCTTTGATATTGTTGTTTGTCCTGGCTTTGTCGATTGCGTCAACGATATCAATCATGCTGATGTATTGCTCGTACTCATTCTCGAAAAAGGCGGCGATAGGATTGTCAATGGTTCTGTCGACAATTGTACCGGAAAGGTCGACTTCCAATACTGTATTTTCTGTAGGAGCATAGCTTACCTGTTGAGAGGAACTGATAATTATTCCAATAAAAGAAAAAATAAAAACGAGGGAAACAAGAAACAGGGCGATGAATACTCCTATTGTAGAGGCAAACATCATTTTGAAAAAATCTTTCATTTTATGTAAGTTTATGTTTGATGGTTTGTGTGCAAAGGTAACATTTCGTAATTAATATTTGTTTACGAAAAATTTGTTTTTTAAAATTCTATATTTACCTTTGCGGTGTGTTGCTATGTTAGTACACTAAAATAATGAGTGATTATGATTAAAATTTCGAATCTTAATTTCAGTTACAACAAACGGAAAGTTATTTTCTCGGATTTGAATCTGGCTTTGTCTCCGGGTCATATTTACGGTTTGTTAGGGAAGAATGGTGCCGGCAAAACTACTTTGCTAAACTTGATGTCGGGAATGATCTTTTCTCAATCCGGTAAAATTGACATGGGAGGAAAGATTCCTTCCCGGAGGGAAGTCGGGTTTCTTCAGGATTTTTTTCTGCTTCCGGAAGAGTTTTATATTCCGTCTGTAACTCCACTGAAGTATGTTAAATTGTATAGTTGTTTCTATCCTAAGTTCAGCAAGGATGAGTTTTCCGGATATTTGAAAGAACTGGAAGTCGATCCGGAACAGGATATGAATAAAATGTCTATGGGGCAGCGTAAAAAGGCGTTTATAGCTTTTGCATTGGCATGTAATACCCGCATCCTGTTTATGGATGAACCGACTAACGGATTGGATATTCCTTCGAAAACACAATTTCGCCGGTTATTGGCAAGTGCCGTAACGGAAGACCGTTTGCTATTGGTTTCCACCCATCAGGTAAGGGATTTAGACCATCTGATAGATACGGTTGTAATTCTGGAAGATCATCAGATTATTTTCAACCAGAGCTTGGATGAGGTGTCGGAAATATTGCAATTTCTGGCTTATACGGATTCGGATAAGCCAGAAGGATACTTGTATGATGAACCTGGTGTGTTGGGAGGGAAAGTCCTTCTTCCTAATCGGACGGGAAAACCATCCCGTATAGATATGGAATTGCTTTTCAATGCAATTGTGGCGGAACAGCGTTTGATTACGGATTTATTCAACGAGAAAAAACAATAAATGATGATGAATATAACTTTTAATTTCAATCGTTTTACGAAACTGTTCGCTAATGAATGGTTGCTTAACGCTCGTAAAATCATGTTTTTCTGGACAGCTATGATAGGCTTGGCTGTTCTATATTTTGGGATGTGCGCCATGACAGCTTCTTTGGCTTATGCTTCTGATACACTTATTTTTTCATATTTTCTTGTTTTGGTTTTTCAGGGTTTCATCATTTCAATCCATTTCAATGAATTTTCCTCCAAGACGAAAACACAGGTTTTATTGTTGCAACCGGCCTCCCAAACAGAAACCTTTATGGCTAAGTTCGTTATAACGATGGTGGTATATCCGATTTTAGCCTTGTTCTATATTTATTTTGTCGTGGAGATGGCTGAGATATATACCCATTGGGCGGTCATTGCTTTTGAAAAACAGGAAGCGTTTTCTTATTACTATCGTGCGCATTGGAGTCTGTCGGATTTAACTGAATATGAACTATGGATGTATTTGTCGGGTTGGTTATTTGCGGCATCAGCATTTTTATCGGGAGTTACTATATTCAAGAAAATGTATATGATCAAGACTTATGTCGTATGGATTTTATTCTTGTTCTTATTAATTCCGGTGACTCGTTATTTTTATTTTTTCGTATCCTGGGAATTACCGGAAATCTATGTGCCTCTTCTTGCAATTGGAGTAAAAGATGAAAACGATTTTAGCCTGGTGGAAACATATCCTTATTTTCCTTGTTTCCTATCCTTGCTTGTAAGTATTTTCTTAATCTTGATCGCTCGTGTAAAGTATAACGAAAAAATAATCTGATGATGGAATTTAATGATTCACAAGCTATATATCTTCAAATAGCCCGCTTTATTGAAGAGAAGATATTGCGAAAAGAATGGAGTGCGGGAGAGCGAATTCCATCCGTCAGGGATCTGGCTGTGTCGATGGAAGTAAATCCGAATACGGTGGTGCGAACTTTTGAACTGTTACAGCAAAAGGAGATTATTTACAATAAAAGAGGAATTGGTTATTTCGTAGGAGAGAATGCATATTCTATTGTATTGGAGGAACAGAAAAAACATTTAACGGAATATGAGTTACCCCGTTTTTTCAAGATGGTTCAACTGTCTGGTTTTTCCTGGGAAGAAGTAAGCTCTATGTATAAAGATTATTCACGACAAATTAAAAAATCAGAAGTATGAAACTTTCAAATAAATTGATAATTGCATTGATAATTGTGATTTTAGGATTGATAGCTTATCAGGTGGTGATATCCGATCGTATCATTCGAAATACTAGGGAGTTGCAAGAGAAGCAAAGCCCGGAAGCATTGAAACAAGCGCTGGAACAGTCTGATATATATACTTCGATGCCGTGTTCATCCATCAAACAAGTCGTTGTGCATGATGATGTTTCTGTTCAATTTATGAAAGGAACGGAGTCGAAAGTATATTACAGTGATTACAATAATGTATGTGTGGAGTTGGACGAAGATAAGTTGTTCGTCTCTAAAAAAGTTGGAAATTCCATACAAGGATTCCGGAAGGTTTATGTTTTTTTGACTCAGGAACCGGAGTCAATTTCCTTTCTTCAAAAAGATAATCATAAGAAACAGCCTAACTTCAGTAGCATATACGGATTTAACGGTTCTCAACTTTTGTTGAATGTGAAAGAATGGCTTCATCTGGATACGGATATGAAAGAAATTTATGTCCGGCAAAAAGGCTGTGATTTGACAATATCTCCTGCGGTCATGGACAGTTTAGGGTCTATTCAGGAGATGAGCATTTTCACTGAATCAGAGAGAGGGAAAATACGTGTAGATGCTAGTATGTCCCGTTTGAAATTGCTTCATGCTGATATCAAATTGAATGCAGGAACCTTTGATCTGTATATGAAGGAAATCCATCTGGGGAATGTGAGGATAACAGGTAGCTTACAGGGAGACAAAAAGAAAAAAGAGGATCATTATTATCCTCAGAAAAAAAGCTATCTTTCTGCATTTGTATGTGATTCTTTATTCCTGGATTTAGAGTGCAAGGAGAACGAATTTTCAGAGGTAATCATATGGAAAAGTTTGAAAACCAATTTTGAAGATATCCGTTGTTCGGAAAATATCACATTGGTCAGGAGGGACTGAAAGAGCGGGGAGTGGAGATGTTCATTCTCCACTCTCCATTATATCAACTGATACGGATCGCTTGTGGAGTCAGATCTGTGAGGTTTGATATCCGGATGATTTCACCGGTTTCTATACTTTTCCTGGCGGCGATTCCGGTCAGGATAGCCATAGCTCCATCTCTGGAAGTTGCGCTTTGTTTGTATTGGTCTTCTGCATCCGGATACCGGAATATCCGGTCTTTCAATCTGATGTCTCCTCCTCCGTGACCTTCCGATTGTGCTATCCTGAACGTTTCAGCGCCTTTGAAATTGGTAAAAAGTGTTATTTCGTCGAATCCGGAGTCGCTTCCCGGAACGGCGCGGTCTTCTTTGATCCATGCTTCCAAACGTCCTTTGGTACCGTTGAATGCAATCCGGTATCCTTCATAGGGAGAATAGGCGGTAAGGGAATAGGCGACTTGTACGCCGTTGGCATATTTGATGGTTGCCGCCATCTTGTCATAGATATTGATGTCTTCCTTGAAAACGCACCCATCCCTGTGATAGCCATCGAATTTTTCGTTCTTGCAATACAAGTCATACAGATATTCGTTTTTGGTGATATCCATAAAGAAATTACATTCTGATTTGTGTTCACATGCCCGGCAGGTAGAAGATCTGTAAGCGCCGTTTTTACCATAAAAATCAAGGGAGCCCAACGCGTATACACTTTCCGGTTCGGAGTTGAGCCACCAACCCAACAAATCGAAGTGATGGCTAGCCTTGTGTACCCAGAGGCTTCCGCTTTTTTCCCGGAGTCTGTGCCATCTCCTGAAATAATCAGCGCCATGCCGGGTATTCAGGTACCAGTGAAAATCGACAGATGTTACTTTCCCTATTCTTCCGTCCCGCAATAATTCGTAGATTTTCTGTCGATGGGGAGAATATCTGTAATTGAATGTGACGAGCACTTTCTTATTGCTTTTTCTTTCTGCATCAAGTATTTGTTGACATTTTTGTTCGTCGGTGGTCATCGGTTTTTCGGTGATGATGTCTACCCCCATGTTTAATCCTTTAACTATAAATTCATCGTGAGTAGAGTCTACAGTTGTAACGATGAGCATATCGGGTTTGCATTCTTTCATCATCAAATCGAAATCCGTATAGGTTTTACAAGTCGCGCCGATTCTTTTCTTTGCATATTCCAGCCTTCCCGGATTGGTGTCGCAAAGGCCTACGAATTCGGCGACATCAGAGTAACTTTCCACTACTTCTTTTCCCCACATTCCGGAACCTCTGTGACCGGTTCCGACCATCGCCAGTCTGGTCTTTCTTCCTGTTGCCAACGTGTTTTGTGCGATAGATTCCAAGGGATTCATGATGACGCTTCCTGCGGCAATCAATCCTGCGTTTTTTAAGAAATTTCGTCTGTTCATACTATATATGGTTTAGAAATAAGTGAATATTTAACTATGAATTAGAATGTACCAATATACCAATATACCAATAAATTGGGAGTTAAGAAATAAAAATTATCCATTACCTATTGTCAATTGGTTAATGTCTTACGACAAATTTTCCGATAAGGGTATTTTTCCTGTCGGTTAATTTAAGCATGTACATTCCGGAAGGTAAGTCGGAAACAGAAAGTTTCATCTCATCGGGCCTTTGTATCTCCTTTGTCTTTACGAACTTTCCGGTCATGTCGTATACGGATAAAGTGGTCTGTCCGTAGAGTTCTTCCGTCGTGTAATTTACATGTAAGATATCTTCAGCCGGAGAGGGCCATAATTCCATGCTGTGTGCATCGGATTTTACATCATTGATGTGATTGGGAAGAACGTCTGCAATCTGGGCGACTTCGTTGGCGGACAGAGCGTAGTTATAAATTCTGAAATCATCAATGTGACCGTTATACAAAGGATCCGATACGTATTGACTGCGTCCTATATAATTGAATATAGGTTTGAAATCCATTGGGCTGATGGTGATATCGCTTGATTCTGAGGCCAGTGCGCCGTTGACATATATCTTAGTTCCGGTTTTACCGAGTGTCACGGTCAGATGTGTCCATTTTCCAACGGACAATGCAGTTGCATTCAGTTTTTGTTCTGTATTGCCGTTCTTGATAACGAAACGGATTTGTCCCGAATCCGAACGAGGAGTCAGAAACATGTTCTCGCTCTCGCCGTTACCAAAATCAAATAGGCGTTGCCAGGTGGCTCCTCCTCTCCAATAAATCCAGGAAGCCACTGAAATTTCCGGATGATTGGCCACGTTGGTTGGTAATTGTACGAATGCATTCGAGCCGTTTAAAGAAATCGCTTTGGCGCCGATTTTTCCGGTAGTGAAAGAAGTTCCCCCGGATGTGGCGCAATGATTCAGGTTGATGGTGGTGTCCCTGGTGTTTCCCTCGAAAGGAAAATGAAGGACGATTGCATTACTTCCGGTGGTGGTTGCTGTGACTTCGTTGGAATATGCAGACCGGTTTAATGACTGATCCACTGCTCTGACGGTGTAAAAATATTGTTTCCCGGTTATGGCGGTATTGTCGACAAAAGAGTTTGATTTCACATCCCGGGCAATGGTATTATAAGGTCCGCCAGCCGAATCCGAACGGAAAACGGAATATCCGGCGATGTCAGTTTCCAAACCGGCGGTCCAGTCTAACCTGACGGATACAGCGTTTACCGTGGCAGTCAGGTTATCCGGTGCATCAGGCGCCGTGAATTCCGTAGCCGCGTCGATCGGAAGAAACCTCCACTGTTGATTTTTTCCGCCATTCTTATCTCTTTGCTGGATAGCTACTCCCGATACCGAACTGGAATTGGGGACTTCCAGGCATTTGGCGCTGTGGCGACTCCGGATATAAAACCATCCGTCTTCGGCATATTCGAGAAACCACTGTTGGTTTGCTCCTTTGGCGTCATCCCACACGATGATTCCTCCTCCGTTGCTCAACGACCAGTTCAGTACATCGATCGCTTTGCCGCTGTGTACCGCTGTAAAAGTGAAATAGCTGAAATCTCCGCCGACCCGGGAGTCTACGGGAGTTACGTTCCATTGTTGGTAAGTCGCTCCGTTTTTGCTGCCTTGTTGTACATTGACTCCTGTGCTGGTGGAACCACCGCTCACTTCCATTACTTTACAGCTGTTGCGGTTTACGAGGATATAGCGTCCTTTGATAACCGGTTGGATATCGTCTCCCCAGGTGATATTTACAAGTTTTTCCGCATTGCTTTGTCCTTGTTGATAACCGGTGCCTCCCGGCATGATCAGGGTATATTCCCGTTGAGGACCATAACCATCGTAATATACATCCCTGTCTGTTGAAACGAAACGGTAAGTGGTTGTAACTGCCTGACGTTCCGATGTGCCTGCAAAAGCCTGTATTTTACCATCTAAGTTGCGATAAACCGAAGCAGCAGTCCAGTTGGGGCGATGTTCCGCATAAGCCAATCGTTTACCGTCGCTGGCTTTTACAAACTCTCCGCGCGCCCATTCTGCCGTTCCCCACCAGATTCCGGTTTGCATTCCGTATTCAACTCCGACCATGGCTTCCATGACATTATGGAGTTCGTCATTGGTGGCGTGATGGCCGTTTGCTCTCACCGTGGTAAAGAATTTCGCGTAGTTATCGAAACTTCCTGCCAATTGATGGGTGTTTCCTTCATCCAACCTGTTTTTAAGTGTATTGTACCAGTTCAAAGCCTGATCCGTATTCAAGGTATTTCCTCCACAGATCCGGATACTGTCGAAAAGGGTATTTTTTCTCAATTCTCCTGCAATGTTGTAAAAATCGCTCATCGTACCTTGTCCCGTATAGCTATAATCTGGTTCATTGAAAGGTGATACTGAGATGACCTTACGTCCCTGGTCCTGATGAAGTTTGGTGGTTACATCTATCAGTTGCGCCCAGTTTGCGGCGTTTCCGACATACCAGGATGCAACGGAGGGATGGTCGCAATTGAGTACCACTTGAGTGTGAGCGCTTAATAACTTAATAATATTTAGCCTTTTGTTGAGTGTGGACAGCTCCGAGGCAGGCAATGCGCCGTTAACCAGGGCTGCGGTTGGAGTAAAAGAAGATCTCACTACATCTACCCGGTCTGCGCCCATGAATGCCATACCGCGCCTGATGTTGTCTTCACTGAGCCAGGCCAGGTCCAATCCCCAGGTGATCGGTTTGGAAACACCGGTGTCTGAAACGCAAAAAGAAAGAGTTCTTTCGGGAACAGGATGGGCTACCAGGTTGTTGGCGGCGCTGGTCGTTTGTGCATACATTGAAATAATTCCGTATCCGGATAATATCAGGAAAAGGAACAGGAGTTTGAGACTTTTCATCAATCTGATTGATAGTAATTTATAAATGAGAGTATGTAAATCGCAAAGATATAAAAAGATTTGAGAAACTGATTAAATACTTGAAAGGTATCTTGCTGATGGATCAGGATAAAAAAAATGGATTAGACAAATTTTCCATGAAACGGACGGATGTAACTTATGTGACAGTTTGATAGAATGTCCTTTTCTACCTTTGCCGCAAAGAGTAAATAATCAATCGTTAATAAATTAATTGTATGGAAATGTTTTGTTATCAATGTCAGGAAGCCGCCCATGGGAAAGGTTGCACAGTCAAAGGAGTCTGCGGAAAAGAAGCTCAAACTTCCGCATTAATGGATTTGTTGTTGTATGTGGTTCGTGGGGAAGCGATCATCAACCATGAACTTCGTCAAGCGGGATTGGCCGACCCGAAAGTCAGCCGTCAACTACTGGACGCAATTTTTTGTACGATTACGAATGCAAATTTCGATGATCAGGCAATCAAAGAACGTCTCCGGCTGGCGTTTTCTCAAATGCAAACTTTACTTGAAACCGCCCGGAAGAATAAGATTGACTTACCCGTCCGGGATGAGATCAAGTTTGATGTCCCGGCTGCGGATTATGAAAAGGAAGCTGTAAAAGTTGGGGTTCTCAGTGAACCTGACGAAGACATCCGTTCGTTGAAACAATTGATTATTTATGGAGTGAAAGGTGCGGCCGCTTATACGGAACATGCCTTGAACTTAGGTTATGAAGACGAAACGATTTATGCAATGATCGAAAAAGCGCTTTCAGAAGTCAGTCGGAAAGATATCAACGTGGGCGAATTGGTGAATCTGACCATGCAAATGGGCGAATGCGGAGTCAAAGCCATGGCTTTATTGGATATGGCGAACACTTCTTCTTTCGGGAATCCGGAAATCACGAAAGTAAATATCGGAGTAGGGAAGAACCCGGGTATCCTGATTAGCGGACACGATCTGAAAGACATGGAAGAGTTGCTTGAGCAAACAGCAGGAGCCGGAGTGGATGTATATACCCACAGTGAAATGTTGCCGGCTAATTATTATCCTGCATTTAAGAAATATCCTCATTTCATTGGTAATTACGGTAATGCCTGGTGGAAGCAACGCGAAGAATTCGAGAGTTTTAATGGCGTAATCCCGTTTACCACCAATTGCATCGTGCCTCCTTTGAAGTCAGCCGGCTATGCAGACAGGATTTATACAACCGGTTCTTCAGGATTGACGGGAACGAAACACATTCCCAATCGTCAGAACGGACAATCCAAGGATTTTTCTGCGTTGATTGCTCACGCCAAGACATGCCAGCCTCCGCAGGAAATTGAGAAAGGAGAGATTGTCGGCGGTTTTGTTCACCAGCAGGTATTGGCTTTAGCCGGTAAAATCATAGAAGCAGTACAATCAGGCGCCATCAAAAAATTTGTAGTTATGGCCGGTTGCGATGGACGAATGAAATCACGTACTTATTATTCCGATTTTGCGACAGCTTTACCCAAAGACCATGTGATCTTAACAGCAGGTTGTGCTAAATACCGTTACAACAAATTGCCTTTGGGTGATATCGGAGGCATTCCCCGGGTACTGGATGCCGGTCAATGCAACGACAGTTATTCCCTGGTAAAGATCGCTCTGGCCTTGAAAGAGGCTTTCGGATTAGAAGATATCAACGAACTTCCCATCGTGTATAACATTGCCTGGTACGAACAAAAAGCTGTGATTGTATTATTGGCTTTACTTTCTTTGGGTGTAAAGAATATTCATTTGGGTCCTACGCTTCCGGCTTTCCTGTCTCCGAATGTTATCAATGTGTTGGTTGAAAACTTCGGAATCGGCGGCATTTCTTCCGTGGAAGAAGATTTACAACGTTTGGGATCTTGACGATCTACTTCGCTAACCGTGAATTCGATTTGCGACAGACTTGCTGAATATGTCAAAAACCTAATTAACACACGGAATACGCAGAAAACACGGAATAACACGAATTAATTTTGAATCTGTGCATTTAACTGTGATTCTCCGTATACCGTGTGCGGATCTGAGATCAAGCCGTGCGCTTTCTCTTTCAGTTTCGCACTGCCGCAACTCTATTTCATCGTCCTGATTTGTTCGGGAGACAGTCCTGTGAGTTCGGATATTATGTCTATAGAAAATCCTTTCTTCAAACAATTCCGCGCCATCAGGATTTTTTCTTTCTCAATGCCTTTCTCAACTCCCTTTTCGAAGCCGATTTCGACGCCCTCTTCCCTTGCAAAATCAACAGCATCGCGGACATCCTGGTATTCTAATATGCTTTTTCTGTAAGTT
>JAVBSK010000337.1:0-9654 GCA_031556755.1 Bacteroidales bacterium
TGGAATTGGAATTAGATTTTTCGGACGAAGAGGTCGAATTTGCCAGCCGCACGGACTTGCAAGTCCTTTTGGAAACACTGGAAAGCGAATTGACAGAATTGATAGATACTTTCAGCCTTGGCAATGCTTTAAAAAATGGGATTCCTGTGGCAATTTTAGGGAAACCCAATGTGGGAAAGTCAACCTTGTTGAATGCCTTGTTGAACGAAGAACGCGCCATTGTTTCCGACATTCCGGGAACCACTCGCGATACCATCGAAGACACTTTGAATATCAATGGAACGCTGTTCCGTTTTATCGACACGGCCGGAATCCGCAATTCTTCTGATATTATTGAAAATTACGGAATTGAACGTTCCTACAAAAGCGCCGAAAAATCGACAATCATTTTGTATTTGTTCGACAGCAACGACACGGCTTCCCTTCGTCAGGAAATTGACGATTTGCAGCAAAAAATAGATTTTTCAGGGAAGAAATTAATTTTGGTTGCTAATAAAATAGACCTTTCCGGAAATAAAACGGAACTCGGCTTGCCTTTCGAAACGCTTTTTATTTCGGCAAAAAACCGGGAAAATATAAATTTACTGAAACAACATCTAAATACTGCAGCCGGAATTGATTTTGAAAAAGATAGGATTTTGGTAAGCAATGTGCGTCATTATCAATCCATGAAAGTAGCGTTGGAAAATGTGCTTTTGGTAAAGGAAGGCATGGAAAACGACATTCCGTTCGACCTTCTGATGACACATATCCGCACTGCTTTGCACGAGATTGGAAGTATTGTTGGCGAAGTGTCTAATGACGAAATTTTGGGTAATATTTTTGGGAAGTTCTGCATCGGAAAGTAAAGCGAGCAAATAAAGCATAAAAATAATTATATAAAACAATAAATATCAATTATATATTGAATTTCATATTTGCTTTTAATTATATCTTTTTTGCCACAAATTGACTATTTTTTGCTGTATATTTGCGTTTATTTGTATCTTTGTAGCAAATTACAGCAAATATGAAAGTTCATATCAGAAAGAGGAAAAACTCGGCAGGCGACAAGCTCAATCTTTCCCTTGAAATGTATAAGGGATATACCATTAATGCCAATGGTACTACTACTGCAAACAGATTAACTACCAAATTAGATTATTACCTGTATGTCAACCCAAAGACACCTCAGCAAAAAACGCATAATAAAGAAGTTGAGCAGAAAGTTGAAATAATACGAGCGGAAAAAGAAAAGGAGTTGATAAATAACAAATATGGTTTTAAGTCATCCCAAAAAAACAAAGCTAATTTTATTCAGTATTTCGAACAACTGACCAAAAATAGAAAAGAGAGCATAGGCAATCATGGTAACTGGGATAGCACGTTGAAACATCTTATTAAGTACAGCGGAGCACATGTATCTTTTGAAGGAATTGATTTAGCTTATTGTGAAGGATTCAAGGATTACCTGCTAAATAAAGCACGAACAAAATCCGAAGAATCATTGTCGTCAAGCTCTATCAGTTCTTATTTTAATAAATTACGGGCAGCCCTTAATCAGGCTGTAGATGATGGTATTATACTAGTTAATCCTTGCCTAAAAGTTTCCATGCCAAAAGTGATAGAAGCAGAAAGAGAATTTCTGACCCTTGAAGAGGTACAGGCATTATTTAAAGCAGAATGCAGATATGATGTTCTTAAACGTGCATTCTTATTTTCCTGTCTAACAGGATTACGTTGGTCTGATGTACAAAAGTTAGAATGGTCGCAATTGCAAAATGAAGAAGGAAACTGGAAAATAAATTTTCACCAACAAAAAACAAAGGGATTACAATACCATTATATTAGCGAACAAGCAAAAGAATTGTTAAGCGAGAGAAAAAAAGATGTAGAAAACAATAGGATTTTTATAGGCTTGAAATATTCCAGTTATATGAATGTTGCACTCGCACAGTGGTGTTTAAGGGCTCAAATAACAAAACATATAACATTTCATTGTGCAAGACATACATACGCCACTTTACAATTAAATTTAGGAACCGACCTATACACAGTATCCAAACTTCTTGGGCATAGAGAAGTTCGGACTACTCAGATTTATGCAAAAGTTATTGATAAGAAAAAAATAGAAGCAGTTAATATTATTCCAAAATTCGATGAATAGTAACGCATGGGAAAAGATAAAAAGGAGTATCAAATAGGCACATTTTCTGATAGCCTTGGTACAGGGCTTGCAAATATTTTGTCAGAAGATAAAATTGAAATTGCACGAAAGATTGTTGCTGATGACATAAAAGCAATCAGACAAGACGTTTTAGAGCAAATTAATCGGTTGGGGGAATTGTTAAAAGATGAAGTCGGAGCAATACCAAGAACTGAGGATTTGGCAGATTGGATGTTTGATAAGAAAAAAATCTGGGAGACTGGAAATACCATTCCTAAAATCACTGATAAAGAAATTATACAGTATGCAAAAGAGTATGTGGCTTCTTTAAAAATGATGATACACCAAAGTGGTAAGCCTGTAAAAGGCGAATTACAGGTATTTCAATGGTCAGGGCCACAGGAACAATTGACTGCCCTATATAACAGACTAATAATGGATGGCTTCATTGGGAGTAAAACATCTTTAGAGGCTTTCTCTGCCATTTTTTCAGGATGTGATATATCAAACATAAAAGAGAAAATAATATGGCTGAAAAGAGGCTTAAATAAAAGGCTTAATAAAAAATCTATTTCGGATTTTATTGATGTCTTAAAAGAAAACAACCTTATCGTACCAATTTCTACACCTTCCCATTTACTAAGTATATTATCAATCTCGTTTCGTGGTATTGATTCAGAAACAAAATTCACACATTCTAATTTGGTAAAAGAAGAAAGCTATTCCGGATATAGAATGGATTTTGAAAAAATTGCGACTACCTTAATAATGTAGAAGTTTCATATCTTACAATACCTTAGCTCTAAGTTATTGTAAGGTATAAGTTATTGTCTTCGTGTAGCTTTTATTGGAATTTTGCATCCATAAATTAAAAAAATATGGAAACAAGAGAAATTTCAGAAAAGTTAGAAAAAATCGAAGAACTGATTAACAGACAAACACTTCAAAACAAAACAATTTTTACCATTGCTGAGCTTATTATTTATACTGGCTTCTCAAAGCATTATATCTACAAGCTAACTTCGCAAAAGAAAATCCCATTTTCCAAGCCTAATGGGAAAAATATTTTTTTCAAAAAATCGGATGTGGATAACTTCTTTCTTAGCAATCCTCAAGCAACAATTGATGAAATTGAAGAAGAAGCAATCAATTATGTTGTAAATGAACTTAAAAGTTCTATATAACAAGTGTGTTTTTTTGACTGAATTTGTCAATGGTGATAGATACAATGCATATAGAATTACATGATTGTTCAACGCTTGATGTGCAAGAACGTATGGCGATGGTTGATAGTGTAACAGGGGAAGTACAGTATGAGAAAGGCTATAAAGGGTGTATTAAAGTACGCAAGAATGGGGGTAAAATAAGGATAGAATGTAGTTTGCCTAAATTGCTAAGAGGAAATAATATCTACATGCTTTCATACAGTGAGGTAGTTGAGGCAATAAAGAAAATAGAACAGGAACTAAATATTCCTATTTCGAGGGGTATAATAAGGCGTATAGATACGTTCGTAAACATTCAAACAAACAATACACCTATGAGTTATTTTAGATATTTAGGGGACTGTCGATATTTGAAACGAGGTTTAATAGGTAACACTTCATTGTACTATAAGAATGGTAATCGAGAACTGGTTTTTTATGATAAAATACAGGAAATGAATGCTAAAAAAGTTAAACTTCCTTTATCATACAATGATACAAAGCATTTGTTAAGAATAGAATATAAACTACGGAATAAGGCAATACAGAAGTCTTTTAATGGTAATTTGTATGTTGAACAGTTATATAACAAAGAAACTGGCATAAAACTGATAGAACATTTGTATCAAGCATATACAATAATTTTCAAAGAAGTAAAGCCATCTTTCAATGTAAATATTCTTGATAGTCAAAAAGGTTTTATTAAACAATTGGCAAATATCGGAATTGAAACATTAGGAGGCGTTAATAGTGTTTGTGAAATGATTGATGATACTAAGCAAAGATATTTAGATTTACGACCCGAATACGTTAGTAGAAGAAAAAAAGAAACAAAATCTATCGCATCTTTAGATGGGATTGCACAGAATAATAAAAGTATCGAAGAGTTAGACAGTAAGGTGAAGGAATTGTGTCATAGGCTTATTTTGGGAATAGAAACGCCGTAATTCTACCAAACCCCAAAAAAGGAAATGTCCCACCAAAATAGGAAAATACAAGTAAAAAGAGAGATAAAAGCTATGTCAGATATACATAAGTTGTCATTGGGAAAACTTGTCCCACTATTATGTCAGTAAATGGGAAGTAGAATAATTGTAATTAGCTGATTTACATTGTGGTACAGAATGAATGGGAAATCCTGTGGGAATTTGTAAATCAATGAATTGCAATTTATTACGTAAGATTTGGGAATATTTTGGGAAAGAAAAGAAGAAACGGGTGGGAATTTTGGGAAAAAAAATGGATTCTCTGCACATTTTACGTCATTTTGTAACAACAGAGGTAACTGCTTTTTTTAGTTTACGAAAACGGTGGAACTCCAATTAAAAAAATAATTCATAATTACCTATTAATAAGGGCTGCACAAAATAGTTCGAGAACGGTGGAACTTCAACTCATTTCTATTCAAATTTATTAACTTTAAAGATTCTTCTTTTCATTTAATACTTTTTTCACGAAAAACCATTATAATATTTGCCGTACCAAGCTGTTAATCATATCTTTGCAAATAAAATACATAACCAAATGATTTACAGCATATTATTCTCGATTTGGTATGGAAATAAAACATCTGTATAAATATTTTCTCTGTTACAGAAGTATGGCATAGAAAAATTGATAGATGTTCGTTCTGTTCCCTACTCAAGATTTCGTCCTATGTTCAACAGAAATAACCTGTATTTACAGGCAGAAGTAGAAAAAATAGAATACATTTTTAAAGGTAATGAGTTAGGGGCTAAATTCAATGGTTGCTATCCAAGCTATGAAGTGTTAAGAAAATGTCCCGATTACTGGCAAGGAATAAAGTATTTGATAAGTATGCTTGAAACAGGCTATCATATAGCTGTTATGTGTTGCGAGTCCGATTATAGAAATTGTCACCGATATGAGTTAATAGGAGAGGATATGTTTCAACTGGGTTACGAGGTTGTTCATATTGGGACAAAAGGCGAGCTTATACCGCATAAAAGGCTTACTCTATAAGCCTTTTATTTTTTGCATTACTACTTAAGCTTATTAAACACTCCTTTAACAAACTTAATCAATGACACGATACATAGCTTATTATAGAGTATCTACCCAAAAACAAGGTATTTCGGGACTTGGTTTAGAAGCACAACGAAGCGATGTAAGCAAATTTATTTCAAAAGGAGGGAAACTGGTCGCCGAATACCAAGACATCGAAAGCGGAAAGAAAAACGACCGTCCTCACCTCATCAAAGCCATAGAAGAATGCAAGAAACAAAACGCAATCCTACTTATTGCCAAACTTGACCGTTTAAGTCGAAACGCTTCGTTTATTTTTATGTTGAAAGATACTAAAGTCGATTTTGTTTGTTGCGATATGCCCAATGCAAATACCGTTACAATCGGTATTATGGCTGTTTTAGCTCAAGATGAAAGGGAACGGATAAGCCATCGGACAAAATCGGCATTGGCAGAATTAAAGAAAAACGGCAAGAAGTTAGGTACACCTGAAAATTTGACAGAAACAGCAAGGATTAATAGTTTACAAGTCCGCCAACAAAACGCATTCAAAGATGAAAACAACCGAAAAGCGGGAGCGTTAATTATTGCCTTTCGGAAAGAAGGAAAGTCTTTCTATCAAATTACCAAAGAAATAAACGAATTAGGGTTTAAAACTCGCACAGGGAAGATATTTCAGCAAAATCAGGTACAAATACTCTATAAGAGGTATTCCGACTAACAAAATTTGGATTTTAGATTCAGTATAAACACTTTTGTATCAATGTCTAATTTATTTTACATGAGAATTTTAATAGCCTAAATAGAGGCTTAAACAGTTTAGTATCAACAATATTATATTTATCTATTCATATAAAAGCAGTACCTTTGTACCCATCTTAAAAATATAGGGGGTAAAACGAAAAGTACATAAAAGAGAAAACAAAAAAAGCCCGAAAAGCCTTTTAAAAACAACACTTTAGATACATTTTGCCCGACAATATAAAATAAAACGAAATGTATTTTACTTTAACTTTAGTTTAATTTTTGCCGGATTTTAAAGCCGATTATTTGAATACTGTTTAATTACCCTGTAAGAATGCTTTAAATACCGCCTAAACGCTTGAAATAACAAATAATTACATATTTACAAAGGTAATACTATTACCCGAAACCGCCCGCCAAAACACCCGATTTTGTGCGGGCTTTTTTATGCCACAAAATTACCAAAAAACGAGTTGCTTATACAGTTGGTTATACACTTGCTTATACAAAAATGAGTAAATAAAAATAGGTTGTTTCTTGAAAAGACAGAAAAACACGGCTTGTTTTGATAATTCAAGGGGTGTTGTTTCCTGTTTTTGTGTAGATTAAAGTATAAATATATTAGTGTAACAAGCTGTATTGTAGTATGCTGTATTAAAAATACAAGAAAAAAGAAAGATTATTCAAAATGAATAACGCCAATAACTAATGCCATACCTAAAATTTCTTCTTTTGGAATATCAAAAGGGTGGTATTTTTCATTTTCAGATATTACCCTAATGCAATTTTTATCTTCTGATTCTGTAACTCTTTTGCATAAAAGACCTTGGTTTTTTGTTCCTATTACGTGCACACGCCCCCATTGAATAAATAAACTATCTTTGATGATCTTGCATGCAACAACATCACCATTCACATATTTCGGCGCCATACTGCTTCCTGTGATGTGTATCAAGAAGTCTGCACCTTTAAATTCCGGCACCTTGTAGTAATCTGTTATTTTTTCTTCTGAAAGTAGTTCATCAAACGAATTATATCCGGCTGCTGCGCCAACAGCATACAATGGTACACCATCTTCTTTATTGAATATTTGTACTGTGTTGTTTGTGGATTTTACTTCTTTCCTCCCTGTAAGTATCCAATTAATGTCAGATTCTAAACATTTTGTGAATAAAACATCATAATCTATTGAGTTTCGCGCATACCAATTTGCTAATGTTTGAGGTTTTACTCCAAGAAAACGAGCCAAATCAGAATCTTTCTCCAATTTATAGCACAATTTTATCCTATTTAAAATCAATCCTTTATCTAAATTCATAAACAATTTGTGTAAAAATATTTTGCGTATAAACAAAATGTTTATACCTTTGTCGGGTAGTTACAAACAAAATTACTTTAAAAAAATGGATTTGTACGGAAAAATCAAACAAAAAAAGAAAACCCCTTTTCAAATTATAGCCGAAAAGGTTGGTGTAACTGATGAATATGTTCGCCAAATCTTAAAAGGAAAGCGAGACGGAACTAAACATCGAGATGGCAAAGGCAAACAAATAATTGAATTAGCAGAACAATTAATAAAGGAATAGCTATGGAAGATGTATTTATAAAAGTATTAGCTGCAAGGCAAGCCCGCAAGGCAAGCCTAACAGGTATTGAATTAATGCATTATAATTTGTATTGGAAATTACGCGGTTGGATTATGCGCGAAACATCATACAGATGTGTGAATATTGGTGAAATTGTCGATAAAATACAAAAATACGCCCCAAAATCAATTCTAAAATCTCGCGAACAATTTACAATAGCAGTGGAAAACTTGTGGCGTGCCGTGAGCAGCTCAAGTATTGATAGTAATGACTATTTGCGTGAAGATTTAGAATTTGAATTATCATTTCTCTATAATTAAACAATGTATATCACTTACGAAAATAAAGCCTGTATAACCGCACAACAGTTTATCGAACTGTTTTCTTTGAGTGCTTATAGAAACGCCCTTAATCGTGGGTATTTTGTTAAGCATGGTACTCGTGGCAATGGCCGTGATGCAGTCATTGAAGTTGAAAGCATGAGAAGAGCGGATTGGAAAGCGAAAATTATTGCCGAAATGGGACCGCTTGAGAAAGCCGAGCAAAAGCAATTAGCCAATCAAATTATTGTAAATGATGAAATACGGGCTAATTTCAAAGCATACCGTTACTTTTTGGGCGACAAAGAAACGTCTTTGCCCGAAAATGTACAAGCCCAATATTGCAATGAATCGGCTTTTTTCGACATGATGAAGCGTACTTGGGATACAATGGTAAAAGCCCGCCAATCGAAAGGAAAGAAGCCGAAAATGAAAGATTTTATTCAAACGGCTTACGATACAGCGCATTCCGAAAGCGTGAAAAAAGAATTTCCACACGACTTGCCTAAAAACGTCAAATACTTTGAAAACAAATACAAGAAATACATTGACGGTGCCGACGGTTGGGAAACGCTTATATCGGGCAAGTACGGCAACCGCAATACCGAAAAAATAAACGATGAAGCCAAGTTTTGGCTTGTTGCCACATGGGCAAACCCTGTGGAACGCACTACCGGCGAAAAGCATTTATTAAACCTTTATAATGGGAAAGCTAAAGACGAAGGTTGGAAGCCTTTGAAAAGTCCGCAAACGCTTCACAACTTTTTGTATGAACCCGAAATTGAAAAACTTTGGTACGGACACCGCCACGGCGAACTAAAAGCAAAAGAAATATTTACACTTTTCAACACAACCAAAATGCCGCTTTTGCGCGACGCGCTTTGGTACAGCGACGGTACAAAATTGAACTACTTCTATTTGAATGAGAAAGGCGAAATCAAAACCACGTCGGTATATGAAGTAATGGACGTGAGTAGTGAGTTTATGCTTGGCTACCATATTTCGGACAGTGAAAATTTTGAAGCCCAATACAAAGCCTACCGTATGGCGTTGCAAACAGCAGGACACAAGCCTTATGAAATTGCCTACGACAATCAAGGCGGACATAAGAAGTTGGAAAACGGTAATTTCTTGAATAAACTTTCTCATTTGGCAATCAATACCAAGCCTTATAACGGAAAATCGAAAACGATTGAATCGGCTTTCGGCCGCTTTCAACAGGAATTTTTAAAACGGGATTGGTTTTTCACAGGTCAAAATATCCAAGCCAAAAAAGAAGAAAGCAAGGCGAATATGGAATTTATTTTAGCCAATAAAATGAATTTGCCTTCACTGGAAGAAATTAAAAAGGCTTACGAGAAACGCCGCAACGAGTGGAATAATGCGCAACATCCCAAGAGTGGACTGAGCCGGAAAGAAACATATTATTCGACCACCAACGACAAAGCCCCTACCTTGCAAATTTACGACATGGTGAATTTGTTTTGGATCACTCGAAAAGACGAGGTTACCTATACTGCTGACGGCTTGAAATTCAGTGAAGCCAAAACCGAATATAGGTATTAGTAAATTTGTATAGATATTGAATTATTTCGTTTGGCCATAAGTAGTTTCAGAGAACAAATCATCATTTCCACGCTTTTAGAATAACATTTCGTTTTCCTTCT
>JAVBSK010000318.1:0-4566 GCA_031556755.1 Bacteroidales bacterium
CTGATACAAATCATTGCATCTGCTTTGTGTGCATTAACCATATATTCAACGCTATCGGCGATTAAATCTCTGGAAGGTAACGAATAAAGCATTCCATCATGTCCCATTGCAATTCCGTCGTCAATGGCGATGGTATTGAACTCGGCAGCAAAACATCCATATTTTTCAATTTCGGATTTGACGAACTGTCCGATTTCGTGCAAATGAACATGACCGGGAACAAATTGGGTAAATGAGTTGACAACGGCAATCACAGGTTTCCCCATCTGCTCTTCTTTCATTCCGTTGGCGCGCCAAAGCGCACGTGCTCCCGCCATTTTACGCCCTTGTGTCGATGTATGGCTACGTAATTGAATTTTCATTTTCCTCTATTTTACTTCGAATTGCAAAGATAACCATTGTTCATTAAAAAAGCCCTTCCCGATTTCGAGAAAGGCTTATATTCCTAAATGCCATACATACGCAACGCCTTCCCCATCATTCTTTTCCGACTAGTAGAATAATGCTGACGACCACCACGTTCAATGTATGAATATAACTCATTATTAATTTACTTTATATAGGGCACAAAAATAGAAGAATTATCGTAAATGTAAAAGTTTTTTCGAATTTTTATTACATAATTATCGAAAAATATTACTTTTTACTCAACATACAGAATATCCTATCCTTTAAATCTGTCTATGACTGCGCATCTTTTCCCCTGATTTCAACCCTACGAATTTTTCCGCTGATTGTTTTAGGTAATTCATCCACAAATTCTATGATACGTGGATATTTATAAGGAGCTGTTACCGTTTTCACATGTTCCTGAATCTCCTTGGCCAAAAGATCTCCTGCACGATCCTTATAGGCCGCAGAAAGAATGATTGTCGCTTTGACGATCTGTCCACGAACATCATCAGGAACACCCGTGATGGCGCATTCAACCACAGCAGGGTGAGTCATCAGAGCGCTTTCCACTTCAAACGGCCCGATGCGATAGCCTGAACTTTTGATTACATCATCATTTCTTCCCACAAACCAGAAATACCCATCTTCATCTCGCCAGGCTACATCTCCGGTGTGATATATATTGTTGTTATAAGCATTCTCTGTCAACATTTCATTTCTGTAATATCCCATAAATAAGCCAACCGGTGTCCATTTACCAGTACGTATAACGATTTCACCTTGTTCCCCGGCTTCCGCAGAACGTCCGTCCGGTGTAATCAGGTCAATATCATAGGCCGGATTAGGAAGTCCCATAGAACCTGGCTTCGGATTCATCCAGGGAGAGGTCATGATCATACAAGTAGTTTCTGTTTGTCCGAAACCTTCACGCATCTTAACTCCTGTCAATTCATAGAATTGTTGATATACCGTCGGATTCAATGCCTCTCCTGCAATTGTACAATATTTCAAGGAGGACAAATCGTACTTTTTCAAGTCCTCTTTGATCATGAATCTGAACACAGTCGGGGGAGCGCAAAAAGAGGTTACTTTATATTTTTCTATGACTTTCAATAAATCCGCCGGAGTGAACTTCTCATGATCATAGACAAAAACAGAAGCTCCCATGATCCATTGCCCATAAATTTTGCCCCAGGCAGCCTTTGCCCAACCCGTATCAGCCAATGTCAGATGAAGGCTGTCTTCATTGAGATTTTGCCAGAATCCTGCAGTTGCAATATGTCCCAGAGGATATGTATAATTATGAATGACCATTTTCGGATTTCCAGTTGTTCCTGAAGTGAAATACAACAAGAAGATATCATCATTCGCATTTGCTTTTTCAGGACGAACAAAAGGAAGTGCATTTCTTAATCCCGATTTAAAATCCGCCCAACCTTCAGGAACGCGAGGGCCTATGGAAATCAAATTTTTCACAGAGGGAGATTCGGGCATTGCATCATTGACATGTCCGGTAATTTCATCTTCTCCCACACTGATAATCGCCTTTATATCGGCTGCTTCACAACGATAAACAATATCTTTTTTCGTCAACAAATGAGTAGCCGGGATAGCGACCGCACCTATTTTATGCAAAGCCAACACCGCGAACCAGAATTGATACCTGCGTTTCAGAATCAGCATCACCATATCACCTTTTCCTATTCCCAATGATTGAAAAAATGAAGCGGCAGCATCACTTTGTTTCTTTAAATCGGAAAAAGAAAAGTCAATATGCACTCCTGTATCGTTTGTCCAACACATGGCACGTTTGTCCGGGTCTTTCATCGCCCATTCATCCACAACGTCATAGGCAAAATTGAAATTTTCAGGAAGTATAACTTTAAAATTCTTTTCAAAATCTTCCTGACTACTGAATTGAGTTTGTTTGAGATATTTAGATACCATTTTTCTTTATTTAAGTTAACGAGTTGACATGCTAACAAATTGATATGTTAACGAGCTGCAATTCGTGTATGATGTGTGCGATTAATTTCTTTGACACAATCTCTTGTATCATTTATATTTTTTCAACATCTTCTAATGTTATATAATTACTGCCAAAAACTCCACAGATTCACCACCGAGAGCTTTCATTCCATGCGGTTTTGAAGAATCAAAATAAATACTATCCCCTTCTTCCATAATCAAAATCTTTCCTCCGATATGAAACTCTAATTTTCCTTTAAGCACCATATTGAATTCCTGACCTTGATGAGAGTTTAGATGAACAGAAAAATCTTCCTCTTTGGGTTCCACCTTAACCAGAAAAGGTTCTGCTTCTTTATTTATAAATCCGGCTGCTAAAGACTGATATTTATATGCTTTGACCCGTTCAACAGCCAATCCTTTTCCTTTGCGGGTGAGAAAATAAGAACTCATCCGGGCTTCTTCGCCAAACAGCAAAGCACTCAAAGAAACATCGTATCTTTCAGATATGCTATTCAGGTTACTGATTGAGATATCACTCTTTCCTTCCTCATAAGCTATATAATCTTTCAATGGAATGCTACACTGTTCCGCAACCAATTCGGGTGTAAGCTCCAAGGCCTCCCTCAGCCCTTTCAATCGTTCTCCTATTTGCTTCAATTGTTCGTTCATAAAAATGATATGATATTATTTACTTGCTTTCAAGCCTTTAATAATCGCATTAGAAAATCCGTTGGCTTCCATTTCATTCAATCCTTTGATGGTTACGCCTCCCGGAGTAGCCACTTTGTCTATTTCTTCCTCCGGATTATTTCCCGTTTGCAATAATAATTCAGCCGCACCTTTCATCGTATTGACAATCATGTCTTGTGCATCCTTGGGATAAAATCCCATTTCGATTCCAGCCTGCATGGCTGCCCGGATATAACGAAACATAAAAGCAATACCACAGGAAGTCAGAGCTAATCCACCCGCCAACTTATCTTCATCAATAACAACAGCTTTCCCCATTTCATTAAATATCTTTAACATCAATTCATCTTGATCGGGAGAAGCGTTATCGGACGAAATCAAGGTCATACTTTGACCGACAGCAATAGCGGTATTTGGTATTACTCTGAAAAGTACAGGCAATGAATATTGTTCCGCCGCTTTCTTTAACAATTCACTCATATCATTCAAAGTAACACCGGCGGCAATCGATATCAATATTTGTTTTTCGTAATTCAATCTGAATTTAATATCTCTGATAACATCTTGTATCATCCACGGCTTTACGGCCATAATGACAATATCCGATTGATTAACAGATTCATAGCTATTCTCAACAATATTAATCTGAGGCAAAACAGCTTTCAATGCATCTAACGGTTCTCTGCGAATATCGACTACCGTTATGTCTTTCTGAGAAAAAACAGTACCTTTCACCAATCCGCGTACAATGGATCCTCCCATGTTTCCGGATCCAATAATTGTTATTTTCATACCTCTGTAATTTATTGAAAGCCTGGATGAAACTCACAGCTAATTCATTTTGCATATCCGTTTCATAGCTTTCTGTTATAAAATTAATCTATCATCGTACAACTACCATTGAAAACAGCTCCGGATTCAATTTCCATAGTTCTGGTGTAAACATCTCCGGTATAAACTGCCGTGGCTTTCAGAATCAGGTTACCGGAAATTCTTATTGTTCCCTGTACCTTTCCTGACAGTTCAGCATTAGAGCACTCTATGTCTCCTGTAATTGCACCTTTACTCCCCAATACGATTTTCCCATCGCAACTTACATTTCCTTCAACTATTCCGTCGATTCGAAAATCCTCTCCGGCTTTGATATTGCCTACCAAAGTAGTGCCTTCGGTCAAGACATTATGCATATTAAGAGAGACTATTTGTTTCGCTTTCAAATTCATAGTAATCTTATGCAATTTTTAGTACAAAAGTAACCAATTATTATCCATTCATCTTCTTTTTTCCAGGAAACTTATTCATCAGAAAAAACAAAGTATACATTTTTCATTCATAATCTACTCATATTAACAAAACTTCATGTAAATTTGTGCACATAAAATTTTGCTGATTTATATGGATATATCTGTTGTTATTCCGTTGTATAATGAATCCGAATCCCTTACTGAATTGTATGATTGGATAGAGACTGTCATGAGAAAGGAAGGATTCAGTTATGAAGTCATCTTTGTG
>JAVBSK010000264.1:0-3328 GCA_031556755.1 Bacteroidales bacterium
AAAACTTAAAAACGAAAGCAGCATTCGGGGCATTGGAGATGACGCCGCCGTACTTGATTACAAAAATAAACAGGTACTGGTCACAACCGATCTACTATTGGAGGGCATTCATTTCGACCTTACTTATGTCCCCCTGAAACATTTGGGATACAAAGCGGCGATTGTCAATTTTTCAGACATTTACGCCATGAACGGCAATCCAAAACAAATTACGGTTTCTCTGGGAATTTCAAAACGTTTCTCTGTCGAAGATCTGGAAGATTTTTATGCCGGTTTACAGTTGGCTTGCGACATATATGGAGTAGATATCGTAGGTGGTGACACATCAGCTTCCATGACCGGATTATGTATCAGTATCACTTGTATCGGAGAAGCGGAAAAAGAATGCATGGTTCGCAGAGACGGAGCAAAAATTACCGATTTAATTTGCGTTTCGGGAGACTTGGGCGCCGCGTATATGGGGTTACAGTTATTAGAAAGGGAAAAGGCTGTTTACAAAGGCGAGCAGGATTTTTCGCCTGATTTTTCAGGCAAAGAATATATATTGGAACGACAACTCAAACCGGAAGCAAGAAAAGATATCATCCGGTTTTTGAATGAAAAGAACATTATTCCCAGCTCTATGATTGATATTTCAGATGGCCTTTCTTCCGAATTGCTACATATTTGCTATGAAAGTCAGGTCGGGTGCCGGATTTACGAAGAACGTATTCCCATTGATTTTCAGACTGCATCTATGGCGGAACAATTCAATATGAATCTGACAACAGTAGCGTTGAATGGCGGCGAAGATTATGAATTGCTTTTTACTGTTCCTGTTTCAATGCACGAAACCATCAACGAAATTAAAGGGGTCAAGGTCATCGGATATGTATGTGAACAGTCTCTCGGAGCCGCTCTGATCACTCGTGACGGAACGGAAATCGGATTAAAAGCTCAGGGTTGGAATATGTTGGGGGAATAAAAAAAATGAAGATAACGAAGGAAATGAAAGCAGTGGGAATGTTATTTCTTTTTCTGGCTTTTTTTACTCTTGTGGGTTGTGACGAGGATGTTTCATCCACAATTCCGTATAGTCAGGTTAGTTTAACATTGGATTTGAACGGAAAAGACAAGGATCTAAATGGAACTCTTTCATATAAAGAGTATACTTCCCGGACATTGGAATCTGACCGACTTGGTTATGGAGGGATATTGGTCGTCAATGGTATCGGAGAGAATGATATCAACCTGTATGCCTACGACTTGTCTTGTCCCAATGAAGCGCAGAGCAACATTAAAATTAAACCGAAAACTACAGGTTTGACTGCCACCTGCCCTCAATGCAAAGCCGTCTATAACATTGCAAACGGAGGTTTTCCGGAATCCGGTTCCAAATATTGGCTCAGGCAATATCTGGTTCTACCCATACAGGGAAGCGAAACCAGGTACAAAGTAAGTAATTAGAACCTGCCGCCTCCGCCGCCTTGCCGACTTCCACCTTGCCGTATTTCCGGTCGGCTTTCAAGACGGGGAGAGTTTAGATTTTCTTCTCTGTTGTATTGCCTTTCTCCGCTGTTTCCATTATTTCTCCGGGCTCTGTTAGCTCCTCCCATCTGGTTAAACCTGTAAGCAAAAGAAAACAGAAAATAGCTACTCAAAACATTAGATTCCCGGTCTTCAATATATGCGCTAGTTACATTTCGATTTATATTTAACGCTTGTTGCAAGATATCATTCCACTTGAAACGAATCGTCGCTTGTTTTTTACTCAAAAATAATTTACTGATTTCAGTATTCCAAATAGTTTCATTGGTATTATATCCTTGTGTCAATCCCCGGGTAGCCCTAAAATTGACATCCGAGGAAACCTGAAAATCATGCGGAAGAAACAATTGTGTATTGTACGTCAGACCATAATTTTCACTTCTTTGGGTTTGCCTTCCCTCCAAGGTATTGGTTGTATTGGAAAATCGGGCATTTCCACGCAGTTGTCCATAAAACCAATCTTTACTGTAACTGATTCCCAAGACCTCACCAAGGCTTGTCGTTCCTGAGATATTCCTTTCGCTTTGTTTATCCACCCTGATAAAACCAACCTGGTTATTGTATCCACCATTTGTTGTTGAGCTGATTCTGAACCTCTTTTTTTCGCCTAAAGAAATAGAATAAACGAAATCTCCCTGTATGTTCCAGGAGCCATTTTCATTGATTGGAACAGTTGTTTGAATTCCTGTCGAATCCTCATAAGAAGTAAAATTAACAATTTGATTTCTTGTAAAAGAAGCATTGATACTTGCTGAAATCGATTGTGCTGTTTGCTGATTGTTGTCTCCGTATCTCAGGTTCATCGTATTGGAATACTCCGGTAATAAATCCGGATTTCCAAAACGGATATTCAAAGGATTGGTATTGTTTGGTGTTGGATCTAATTGATTGACACTCGGCTGATTGGTCCGTCCCCGGTACATAAACTGAATATTTCGTCTCCTATTGAATCGATAAGTATAGGTTAGCTGCGGGGCATAATTGATAACACTCCTTCCTGGATGTTTATATAAGATAGAATCATTTCCGTCCAGATCTCCATTTTTGACATAATTAGTACTTTGCGTGTAAGACGGGATAATATTGACTCCTATATTATAAGTATATTTTTCATGTACGGCATTGAAACTAAGTGCGAAAGTCTGATTGAAATATCTATTTTTCACGCTTTTGCTATAATCCGGATTCAATATGGAGTAAGTACCCATGATAGAATCATAATCAAATGTTTCACGAACATTATCCGTTGTATTGTAACGTGCATCATAAGAGAATTGCAATGTATTGTTGGTTTTCCAAACCGGCTCGATATAAGAAATCCGGAAGCGATAATTGTCCCGGTTGGGAGTATTTCTAGACTCCTGATTCAGGAATTTATTTCTATCGGGTTGCCGAAAAAATTCATTGATAGATTTATTCGTTCCTGCTCCGGAACCGTGATTGAGATCGATGCCTCCCGTTACACTGAATCTACGGCCTCTTTTTTCAAAACGGCGGGCATAGGTCAAATCCGCAGAGAAAATCAATCCTTCACTTTCCAGGTAAGAATGTCCATCACTCCGGTTGACCAATGTCGAATCTTCATCTCCCGCTCTTGTCGTCTGAAAAGAATAATCCTTTGAAACTGAGAAATTATATTCCAAACGAGTATTCATGACGAAAGAATTTACCGTATCCAGATTGTATTCTATCCTGGCATTCAATCTTGCATTATTGGAATAACCATGATCTACAGAGCTACTTTCTCTATAATTTAAACTGTCTTTCTTCAAAAAGTTTTTCCGTAAAGATTTCCGTGCAA
>JAVBSK010000228.1:0-10264 GCA_031556755.1 Bacteroidales bacterium
TATTCTTAATTTTAATGTCGTAAAAATTAAAATGTTACCCTCGCTCCTAATGCAACTGTAAGCGGAGTTGGATACGTAGTATAATCAACACCTCTCCGGGAAGCATCAGAACCAAAAGAATTCACATCCGGATCGAACCAACGGTATTTAGTCCAGGTCCAAAGGTTCGAAGCATTTGCATACAGTTGAATATTAGAAATAAATGAAACAGGATTCTGGAAATTATATCCGATATTAATGTTTCTCAATTTGATATAGGAGGCATCTTCCACAAATCTATCGGTAAATTTAAATACACGGTTATAAGTATTGCTGGGTTTAGGAAAACTCGCTTCTGTTGTTCTGTCAGGTGTCCAACGACCTTCAAAAGCAAACTTCGGGATATTTCCCCATCTCAACATGGAGACGTTCCGGTACAAATTAAGATTAATGATATCGGCACCCATACTACCTTGTATGAAGAAACTAAAGGTTAAATTTTTCCAACTAAAATTGCTGGTAATCCCAAACTGGTAATCCGGGCTTGCATCTCCGATAATTGTTCTGTCTAATGTGGTAATAGAACCATCTCCATCCAGGTCTTTATATTTTTCTTCTCCGATCAGCGCCAAACGGCCGGCATCCGTCATATCCGGCCGTTGATTCGCCCGGTCTGCCCTGACTTCTGCTTCGTTGTCATAAAAACCCTCACTCCCATAGCCGAAGATTGTTCCTATAGGTTGTCCGTTTCTCTGTAGAAACACCTGATCCAGTCCATGGTATAAGCCTAATGCATATTGATCCCCTTCCAATCCTCCAATTTCATTCCGGTTCCATGAAATATTCGCATTTATATCCCACTTAACGGGAGTTTCTGCAAGGATCTGAGTTTGCAAACTAAGTTCCAATCCTTTATTAATTACATGCCCGGAATTATTCATCATACGTTGAGATCCGGAACTTGGAGGAAGTACCACAAACTGAAGCAGATCCGTTGTTTTTTTGTAGTATAAATCGGCAGTGATATTCAATCTGTTATTAAAGAATCCCATATCAACACCCAGGTTAGTTTGATCCGTTGTTTCCCATAACAAATTCTTATTCAAAGGGCCTTTCCAGGGATCTTCTGCATATCCTGGAAATACAGTCGATCCGATTGCGACGTGAGAAGGGATCAATACCTCCTGAGTCTGATAGTTCGGAATGGATTGATTTCCGGTTTGTCCAAAACTGAAACGAGGTTTCAACATACTAAAAATACCTAGATCCTTGATAAAACCTTCTTCCGAAGCTCTCCAGGCAAGTGCAAATGAATAAAAATCCGCATATTTATTACCGGGAGCGAATCTACTGGAACCATCCAACCTACCGGATATCGTGAGTAAATAACGATCTTTCAAGGTATAATTGGCGCGCGCCAGGTATGAGATAATATTCGAACGTCCCCTCCCACTCCATAATTCCTTGGTTAAAGGATTCATAGAGGTTCCCATATTATACATCAATAAGTAATCGTTCGGAAAATCGGTAGCCCTCATTCCTTTATTTCCATAATTAAACTCCTCATAAGTAAAAGCTCCGATAACATTCAAATAATGATTATCATTGAATTTCCTGTTGAAAGTCAGCAAGGTTTCGCTTGAAATATTTTCATTCCAGTAATCGGCTTGAGAACCCTCTCCATTATTTTGATATCCTGTTCTGGTTTTACGGGTATAATATGACTCTCTTTCGGAGTAATTATAACCATATCCGAAAGTTTGCTTCAGTTGGAAATATTTCAAAAAGTCAGCCGACATATAAGCGCTCAGGAGCACATTTTTACCGGTAGTGTGATCCTGTAACTCCCGTACTCCCAGATAAGGATTTGTTCCAAATTCATATCTTTCATTATTAGGATCCATCGTAATAGGATCAAAAATGGGAGCTGTGGGAGCATAATAAAGAGCGTCACGAATGATATTGTCGGACTCCCAATTGGCCACGGCAAAATCAGTCTCGGAAGTTGTAAAATTAATGTTCGTTCCTACTTTCAAAAAACTGCGTATATTCCGGTTGATATTAGATCTCAGGGATGCCCTTGAATAACCGGTTCCATACAATGTTCCCTGTTGGTCGAGCAAACTTCCGGAGACATAATGATCACCTTTTTCATTCGCTCCGGAATAATTAAGAATATATTCCTGACTGAAATTTTCCTGCACGATTTCATCCAGCCATTTGGTTCCACCATTCATATATCCATCTTTAAAATCCTGAGGCGAAGGATTATATGTGTAATTTCCTTTGACTTTATCCCATGTCCACTGTCCTCCGAATTCAGGTCCGTAATAAATATATCCTTCATATGTCTGGTGATTTCTTCTTCTTTCATTTGCATAAACAGCGTAATCATATCCATCCAGAAATTCAACATTATTCTTAAAATGAGATATTGTATAGTTTGCGCTGACCTGAAGTTGATCTTGTCCCATTTTTCCTTTTTTGGTTGTTATAAGCACTACTCCATTTGCGCCACGGGAACCATAAATTGCAGTTGCAGAAGCATCTTTCAGGACTTCCAGAGACTCAATGTCCTGAGGGTTGAGGAAAGACATGGCGTTTGCCGGCCGACCTCCTCCTCCACCCGGAGATGCCAGAGGAGCGTCGAACGGGACTCCATCAATAACAAATAAAGGCTCTGTATTGGAAGTAAAAGAGTTAGCTCCACGGATTTCTATACTTACCGCAGATCCGGGAGAACCATCAGTTTGTATGACATTGACGCCAGCAATGCGTCCCTGCATAGCCTGGTTGATACTTACCGGATTGACTTTCAATGCATCTTTCGTATTCAAACTACTTACAGAACCTGTCAAATCCCGTTTTTTTACCTGTCCGTAGCCAATAACAACGACTTCATCCAGTTCTGAATTCGACCGGAGTTTTACATCAATGGTCTTGTCATTTTTGACGGCGATTTCCATCGTTTCCATTCCCACATATGAGAACACCAGCACATCTCCTGATTTGGCCGCAATCGTATATTTGCCATCATTACCTGTTGTAGTAACAATCGAAGTCCCTTTGACTTTTACAAGTACACCAATTAATTCGGAATTATCAGATGCATCAATAACAATTCCCCTTATCACATCCTGTTGTGCAAAAAGAGAAATACTGCACATCAGGAAAAAACTCAAAAAAATTAAAACTGAATTTCTCATGCAGATTGGTTTTCGATTAATAATTATTTATAAATGGCTCCATAAGCATGGCAGGCTCTGTAATCGCAACTTTCGGAATCAGATCCGAATGCCGCCCAGGAAGACGGTCTGAAGATTTTATCCTCTTCCACGTTATGCATACAAACCGGGATACGCAATGTAGCAGCCAGACTAATAAGGTCAGCTCCGATATGGCCATAGCTGATCGCTCCGTGATTTGCACCCCAATAGTTCATTACAGAATAAACATCTCTGAAACGACCTTCTCCGGTTATCCGCGGAACGAAGAATGTGGTTGGCCATGTTTTATCCGTACGTTTGTTGATGATATCGAATACATGATCAGGCATGCGAGTAGTCCAACCTTCAGCGATCTGCAATACGGGTCCTAAACCTTTTATCATATTTAATCGGGACATCGTAACCGGCATATTCTCCACCGTAAGGAACTGAGAAGAAAAACCTCCTCCTCGGAAATATTCACAATTAGCCGGATACCAAGTTGTTACATCCAGCATTTTATCTACCTCCCGATCTGTAATTTCCCAAAACGGTTTCATCACCGGTTTGCCATCACGGGTCTGCTGACCTGTCCCATCAAGGGTACAAGAACCGGAATTGATCAGGTGAATCGCTCCGTCTTTCAGCATTCCATCCGGTTTCCACCCGGTGACACGCTCTATAGAAGATGGACTCCAATAAGTACGGACATCGGCAAAAATCTGGGCGGTATTGGTCAACAATTGGCTGAACAACATACTGATACCATTGTAATGATCGTTTTCTGTTGCGACTGTAAATGGAGCCCGGATACCATTCCAATCAAATGATGAATTCAGTATAGCTTCAGAAAAGTCCCCGTTAGGAAGAAAATCCGTCCACTGACGTTGACCCTGAAATCCTCCCACGATAGCATTATGCCCATTAGATTCTTCGATCTGATCCATTTCCGCCAATTTAGGATTACCAATCATCAGGTCACGCATGATCATCGTCATCTTAATTACGAATTCCCAATCCTGATTCTTTTCTTCTCGGGTTTTCTTTACCCGCTCAGGATTAAAATCTTCACCTTCTCTGCTCATGCAATTATTCTTTATCCATTCCAGAGCTCTGGTATATTCCTCCTGATCATAAATACCTTTTTCCATGCGACGAATAATTTCCGAACAATCGACATATTCAGTGCGCATTCCCAGGTATTCCTGTAGAAAATCAGCATTGACGATCGAACCGGCAATACCCATTGAAACAGTACCGATAGCTAGGTATGATTTACCTCTCATCAATGCAACAGTCAGTCCCACGCGGGCAAAACGAAGTAGTTTTTCTTTTACATCTTCCGGAATCGTCGTATCTCCGGCATCTTGTACATCTCGACCATAAATACCGAATGTCGGCAAACCTTTCTGTGTGTGGGCAGCCAATGCTGCAGCAAGATATACGGCTCCTGGTCTTTCCGTTCCATTGAAACCCCAGATTGCTTTCGGAATCAGAGGATTCATATCAATAGTTTCAGAGCCATAACACCAGCAAGGAGTCACAGAAAGACTAAGTCCTACATTTTCTCTTTCAAATTTTGCTGCGCAGTCGGCAGCCTCCTTTACTCCACCAATACAAGTATCGGCAATTACACACTGCACCGGAGATCCATCAGGATAACGGAGCGTTTTTGTATACAAATCTGCTACTGATTGAGCTAACTTTAAAGTCGTGTCTTCCAAAGATTCCCTGACTCCTTTTCTGCGACCATCAATAATAGGCCGGATTCCGATTTTAGGATAATTTACATTGTTCATACATTAAAATAATAAAAAATTACAATTGCTAAAACGTTTAACTTATATAAGATTCAAAATATATAAAAGGCATATTCTGCTTTTTGGCATTAATTGAATACGTGTATTATTTCATTAACTGACACCCCAAGTAAGGCTTTCGCTATGGGGTCGAGAGCATTCTCATTTCCGATAAAGTGATAAACCGTGTGTTTATGAGACAACTTTTCTTCCGGTTTCAGGAAAGCAGCCGGAGATACACTTTCGACTTCCAGAAAAGGTCCCATGATGCTACCATCTTCTAATGGACCATCGTTATAAGCATTCATCGCATCTCCGACCAATGGATCTTTAGATGGATTCCATTCCTGATTCAGATAACTGGCATTTTTATCCTGATCGAATACTGTTATTGTCAAACGGTTAGTGATTGGGTCATAATTACCTGCAATTGATTTCGAGCGCAAGGCATTCAGTCCCAGCTTAGCCCTCAGTTTTCCATCTGTTTTCAGATAAAGAGCATTCTCCGTAGTCTTCAGATGAGTCGCCGGAATTTCTCCGAAATAATTGGTAGTGGCAATCTTGCCTAATTGTTTTTCATCGCCTGTTTGAAAAGGAATAATGGTAACCGCTTTATCTGAAGGGATAAACATATCCAGCATCCAGATACAAATAGTACCGGTTTCTTTAGTCCATTCGAAATCATTTTTATTTGTAATTGCATTTTCAGTAGCATAGGCTACGGTTTTAACCTGATTGTCTAAAGATATATTCAATGCTTTGGCTACATCAGATGCATCTATCATCCGAATGGTTCTATCCACATCCAGAGAAAGTGTAGTTCCCTGGTAATTCGTAACTTCCATTGACTTTATCAAGGAAACTTCCTTTGTATCCGCCTGCTTCAAGTCCCATGGCTCAATATCGATAGGTTTAGGAGTATGCCAGTTCGCAAAAACCTGTTCTTTTCCAGGTTCGAAGTAAATAGAATATTTTCCCCCTTCAGGACCCAGCCAGAAACGATTTTCACCTCCGTATCCATTCATGTGTTCATCAATAACAGTCGAATTCAATACATCATAATTAACAAAACCAATACTTTTTCCGGCAAGCCCGTTAGCCGTACTGGTAAAAACTTTTCCCTGATACTTAGGAGAAACGATAACCTGTGCTTCTCCATCTTCACTCTTCAATACGATCAGGCTGTCTTTCTCAGACAGAAAATTCAGGTCGTAACCGAACGTGCCTTTTTCAAATGTCTTCATATCTTGTTCTTTTTTGTTTTGAGAGGTGCATGACCACAGGTATACACCCGCTAAGAGTAATAATAAATAATTGCTTGTCGTTTTCATGTGCTTTATGAGTTATCAATCCAAATATTTCTTTCCAAATTTGTCTACAATACGGTTATATGCTTCAGACGCCGCACCGTTTCCCCAGTCATAGATCGTGAATTCTCCCATTCCTTCCCCTTCGGGACTTGTCCGCCCGCCATGTCCATAATTTTCCATCATAAACCCGAAATCTTCTTTTCCGAAAAACGGCCAGACTTTTTCCCACTGTCTTTTGGCAACTGGGTTTTCAGGGCAGTACATCATCGCAAAAGAAGCTCTCAAGGCAGAAACACCTCTTTCCTTATATTCCGGTATATCCAGAAGTTTGCCATATTGCAAAATGATTTCTGCAAACAAACTTTCCCTGGAATCGTTCCATTCGCCGTCAGCATTCATCACTCCAAATCCTCCGAGAGCATTGACATAAATATATGGAGGTTGCCAGGAGGCCTGGGTCATTAACAGTTCATCAAGTGTGCGTTGTCCTTGTTCCAGATATCTTTTATCTTTTGTAATCTGATAACATTCGAACAATGCCTCTGCAGTCCAGAACATGGAAAAATTACATTGCTTGTACATGTTATTTCTTTCGACTTTTTTCCCGACCAAACTTGTAGTTCCATACCTGCAACATGACCAGTAGGTCTCAAAATCTTCCCAGCGACCCGTTGGTATGATATTGGAAACAACAGCTTGCATCGCTTTCAGAGCAGCGTTCTTATAGTTCTCATTATTAGTTAATTGATATAATTCAAGCAAGAAAGTCACCGACATTGATGTTTCGGGAGAATCGTTCAGATATTCCATTGGTTTCAGAGTTTCAACATCCAACCAACCCGGAAAAAAACCGTTAGGATACTGTATTTTTAATAAAGCATCCGCATAATTTTTTGCATATTCCAATAACCGGACATCAGGTTCACGTTCATCATACCACCTCAACATAAGCAAAGCTGTCCAACTCATATCCAGGAGATGAAAAGGAGATTTCCTGGCATCCCAGGTATAGGGGTTCCGGTTCGAATTACCCCAAAAATAAGTATTCCAACCCTTGCTGCGGTTGTATTTCTTCCCCTCTATTTCCACCTCTTCCATCTCAGTTGCAATCAGTCCATAGAAAAATCCGTTTTTGTTTGGAAAGCTCAATGCCAGTTCTTTAGTCAGGTTTGCTTTTTGAAGTAATTCCGAATTATTTGTCCGTCTGGCATACCTGAATAATCCGCTGGCAGATCTCAAAGAACTGAACCAGGCCTGATTCCATATCGAACGGAATTCTCGTTCATTGACCGGTCCGGGATAATTCGGACTTTGCGTCGTATTTACAATAAATACAGGCGCTCCGACTGATTTACCGTTCATTGAGAATTCCTGCCACACATTCTTTCCCCAGGAATTAAATGCCCAATTATAAGTATGTTCAACATAAGAATTCAAATCTCCTTTGATCGGATTTCCCGATTTATATAATTGGTGTCCCCAGTTTTTCCAGAAAAAAGCCAATGGTTTACGGTATGGATTTTTAATGCTTTGGGGATCATTATAACACATCAGATAAAATCCGAATTCAATTTTTTACTTAGGATAAAAAGCACCTGGAGTCCGTTCATAAAATACATGTTCCGTTACTTTAGTTTTACTCATACCTAAATTCAATAAATTTTCACGGGCATTCATATCCATATACCATCTGACCGGATTTTCTTTCTTCAGAATATTTATATCAGGAATTACTACTAATACCTGTTTTTCATCCGATGCGATCAATGCCGGAGTCCTGAAAACATGCTGATCAATAATATTGTTATCCGTCGGTGTAAGGTGAGGAGCCCAATTAAATGTAGGTTGAAAAGCTGGAGATACAGAAATCCGCCAGTCATCTTGCGTGACATCCTCTGTCAAGTCGAATGATAAACTAACTCTAACCGTATTTGAATTAATTGTAGTGATTTTCTGAACAGCGTTTGCATTTCCGATCCGGTCAATCTTTATTTCTTTGATGGCTCCCTGAAAAATCGATGGAAGTTCAGAAGATGAAATGAAGACATCTCCGGCCGAAACAAGTTTAGATTCCAGCTTCAAGTTAAACGTTAAAGTAAAAAAACAAAGTAAATATAGAGTTCTTTTCTTCATCTGATAATTATTTATTTTAGTATATAAAATTCGCATGATTTGGATGATCATGGAGACTTGGTTTAAGTTTCATTTCATGCAAACTTATCCAAGTTTTCTTTAAACTTAATTGATGTTAAGTCCTTCCTCCTTCCGGAGTTTTTTTTAGATTCGAATCTATGTCATTAAAAGAATATTGCAGGTCAAATGATTGTAAAGAGAAAATAAAAACGATTATCAATATCCTTATGCATTTATTTCATGATCAGGTATGTTTTAAAAAATTCGTCTGTGTTATTTTAATGGTATACATCTTATGTATTATGAGAATTACATTTTGTATCCTTTCAATCCGTAAAACAGGATGTAAATAAAGCAAACCAATGGTACCAGAAAGCCGATAGCCATCGACTGTTCCCCAATATATCCCATTAACATCGGAGCAAAAGCACCTCCGGACACCCCCATAATAAGATAGGAGGACGCTTTTTTAGTATGGGCTCCCATTTTTGATAATCCTAAAGCAAAAATAGTCGGGAACATAATCGACATGAAGAAAAAGGATGTATACAAAGCATAGAGCGAGACCTTTCCTAATTGCATAATAACCAGTATCATCGTTAAGGAACACATCAAAGCGTAAAATGCCAGGATTTTATATGGCCTAAACTTACTCATTATAAAACTTCCCGATAGTCTTCCAATCATAAATAATAACATTCCTCCGAAAGCCAGTAGATTCGCAGCATGTTCAGGTGCAATCGTATTGTCCAGTTCTGTCACATAGTTAATAAAAAAACCAAATACTCCTGTTTGAGCGGCGCAATACAAAAACTGGGCTATCACTGCTAACACAAAATGCTTGTGCGACCACATGGATTTGGATATGATATCTTTTTTTTCTGCAGCAGGATGTTCATCAGCTTCTACAATATCCGGAAGTTTCGTAAAAAAGAAGAATACCGCAATAATCAAGACACAAGTACCAAGTATGATATATGGCTTAGTCAAAGCCATCGTATCATCCGCAGACGCCCCCAATATCAGTTGTCCACCGATAAAAGGGCCTAATACCCAACCCAATCCATTGAAAGACTGAGACAAATTAATCCGTTGAGCCGCGCTATCTTTGGGGCCTAATACGGTCGAATACGGATTGGCCGCCGTTTCCAGTACACATAATCCGCATGCCACAATGAACAAGGCAATCAGAAAAGGATTTGCCGAATGTAAAAATGCAGCCGGAATAAAACTGAATGCCCCGATTCCATATAACAACAGACCAAGAATAATCCCTCGTTTGTATCCGTACTTCTTCATAAATAATCCGGCAGGAATACTGATAATCGCATACGCGATATAAGTAGAAAATTGTACAAGCCCGGATTGCGCTTTCGACATTGTAAATGCAACCTGGAAATGTTTGTTCAGTACATCCAACAATCCATGAGCCAGTCCCCACATTAAAAACAAGCTAGTGACTAGTATAAAAGGGAAAAGATAACTTTTTCCTGAAGGAGAAGAGAAAATTGATTTTTTTGAGTCTTCAGATTTCATACGATAATTTTATATTTTTTATTAAGGTGTATGGAACGCCGCATGTAAATAAATTATTATCACCTTGTGACGTTTACATGCTCTGTTTCATTATAAATTAATATTTGGTTTCAGAAACAAGGTAAATTAAACGTTTAACTTACTGATTAAAAAAATTAAAAATTATTTATTAGTTTTCTGTATATTAGTTGTATATTTTTTTTGCACTGATTGTGGTTTAGACATTGTTTCTGCATGCTGGTTATTTTTGTTGTTTTGTTCCATGTTTCATTTTGGGTTTGGCCATTTTTTTTAGTTTGTA
>JAVBSK010000406.1:0-4161 GCA_031556755.1 Bacteroidales bacterium
CATATTTCTTGATTTATGATACATACTATTTTATATTGTATATCAGCGAAATACCGGCTTTGGTGGGACCGTAGTAATTCGTTATATCTGAATTGATGTAATCGCCGCAACTTTCGCAATTATATTTGTCGTAAAATATCCTGGCATAGCCCAAACCGAAAGTGGCTTCCATAGACCAGCGGGTGGAAAGTATCCATTGATATCCGTAAGAAATCCCAGCCCCCCATAGATATCCCTCATAGCGGTAATCTGCCAGTGGAGAGATAAAGTCAATGTTTCCTGCATTAAAAAAAGCGTAATGTCCGTGGAGACCGAAAAAATGTCCGGAAAATGATTCACATAACCAATAACGTAGTTCCGGTTGCACCGTAATATGTTTCAATTTAGCATTGTCATGAAAGGTCCAAGGATTATAACTGACCGGTAACTCCAATGTTAATTTTCTACTGAATTTTAATTCTATCCCTAAATTTAAGGTGGTCGTGGCATCATATAACAGGTTCGTTTTTACCGCCCATACAGGATATGCTTTCTGGGCGTAGATCTTGTCGATAAAAAGAACCGAGCTGGCTAGAAAAATTACGAACAATCGGAGAATTATTTTCATGTGTTTAATGTTTATGAAATTTTTTACAGTAATAACCGGAACTACATCCGACTAATACCAAAATGAGAACCAAATAAAAAAGAGATATTACTTTAAGTAATATCTCTTTGATATATAGGTGAATATGTTTTATCAGAAATAGATTGGCCTGTTTTTTATGTATGAATCATTCATAATCATACTGCCGAATCAATCCGAAACATTCATATTGCATTATTTGTTTCGGTGTCCCATCGGATATTAAAAATACGTTTATAACTGTAATATGTATTTTTATCTATCTGTAACAGTTCTATTGCTTTTTTGTCGCTACCATTGGTTTCTTTGAGCGCTCGTAAAAGTGCTTCTTTTTTAGTTTTATTCAAGGCGGTTTCCAACGAATAGTCTTTGACTGATGAAAGCATATTTTCCAGTATTTGTCCATTATCGGCTTCTTTAAGATAATGAAAGACATGTGCCGGTCGAATTATATATTCGGCGTTTTGGTTTTGTTCGACATCAATAATCAGGTTGGTAATGACATTCATCAATTGCCGGGCATTGCGTTTCCATTTGTGACACAGTAATATTTCACGCGCTTCTGCAGAGATAAGAACCTTTTTTCCCATTTTTTCTGTTTCTTCCGCCAGAAACCGGTCGATCAAATGATTGATGTCTTCACTTCGTTCTCTCAGGGAAGGTATTCTGATTATCCGGACAAACCGTTCAAACAAATCTTCCCGGAAAGCACCTTGTTCTACCAAGATACCGAAAGGTTTATTCCCTGCCCCTATAATTCTTACGTTTATTTTTATTTCTTCAGTTCCTCCCATCCGAACGATGGTATTTTCCTGTAAAGTCCGTAATAGCTTGCCTTGTATTTCGAATGGCAGGGAATTTATTTCGTCGAGTAATATCATTCCGTTGCCAGTGTTCTCAAGGAGGCCTATCCTGGTAGAATCGGCTCCTGTGAAAGCTCCTTTTTCATGTCCGAATAAAATACTTTCAGCCAGTTCTATTTTGATGGTGGCGCAGTTTACCGGAAAGAATTTTTGATTTTTCCGTTTACTGATTTTATGCATATACCTTACAATTTCTTCTTTTCCCGTGCCGGTTTCACCTTCGAAAAGGATTGGAAAGTCACAATCTGCGATTTTTTCCACTTCATTCAGGACTCTCCCTATCGCATTTCCTTTACCCATTATGTATTCGGCTTCGCACCTGAGCGATGTCTTGAATTGCTTGAGTTCTTCCTTGTATCTTTCCGCCAGTTGTTCGTTCTTCAGCAAATGGTCGTAAGTGTCGAGTTTGGTTTTGACCGTTGTTTCGAATGATTCGCCTTCACCAATGTGAGCCTTTCTAATGTATCCGTTTACCTGGTATTTTTCTATAATCTTTTCTTCATCGTTGAAAGATTCTCCGGTCATCAATATAATTTGCATGTTACGATACCTGAGCGTATCCCGTGCATAAGTTACCAGTTTCAATCCGGAATCTCTTTCTGTCATTACGATGTCAAGCAATACCAAAGCGATATCGGGATTTTCTTTCAGTAAGAAACTGGCAGCACCGGGTTCTGTCGCGCACAATGGAGGAGCCAGTATTTTGTTTCTGTGGGCAAAATCTGACAGATAGTTCGTAACCTGATTGATAAAGGACTGTTTATCGTCAACAATCAATATTTTCCAAGATTTTTCCATTTTTTATATGGTATTCAATAAATTAATAAACATAACTGTTTGTAGTTCAGGATAATTTAATGTCAATAATAAATTCAACGCCTTCTTTTGCTGAAGGATTGAATACGATACAACCTCCTATTTTTGCCAGTATTTGTCTTACAATATTTAATCCCAGTCCCGTGGAACCATTAGGGTTTGTGGTATAGGATATATCGAAGATATGATCTGCAGCTTCAGGAGGAATTCCGTCTCCGTCATCTCTATAAATGAGTGTAAGATTTGTTTTATTTGTGTCTGTTAGGACGGTTATTTCTATATTTCCCTTGTCACGTTTTGTAAATCCGTGTTGTAGTGAATTTTTCAGTAGGTTTCCCAATACCAGAGAGAATTCTCCGGGAAAACTTTTAATGACTAAGGTCTGAGGACAATCGAGATTTACGTTGATGTTTTTGGGTTGCAGGCGAGGGGAGAAGCTTTTCACGATATCCTGTAATTTTTCAGAAACATTGAATTCTTTCTTTTCAATAAGAATGTTATCTCTGGATAATAATTTGAAACTGTCCATAATGCCGGCAATCATTTTAATCTCATTGATAATAAAATCTGCATCAGATTCTATTTTTTTTAAAATTTCCGATTGGGTTTCATTCGGAAATGATTCTTTATGAGATAATCTCTCCGCCAGTTTCTTCAATTGCATGGCAGATAACCTGGACGCTCCCATGGAGGAGCCTATCTCGTGAGAGATGCCTCGCGCCAGATAGCCTAATTGTTCTGTTTTTTTTACTTCTACCAATTCGTCAAACAATTGTCTGTTCTCTATGGCGATGGTTATATATGGGGCTATGAATCTGAAAAGCAATACTTCATATTCTCCGAATGCATTCGGGATGAAACTTTGCATGGAAATGACACCTAATGGACGATTGTTCATGTATGAAATCAAAGGTAAACATATGATTGATTGTATATTATTTTCCCATTCATTTTTCGGTTCACTCCAAGGGATGTCGTATTCACGTTTTTTTCTATCATTATATCGCTTCAAAAGGATCCCATTCTCAGTATTGAAATGATTGAAGCATACGATTTCCGGTCTGTATCTTATTTTTTCATCTTTCAATGAATATGATTCGCTACCTTTTTCTTCTGTCAAATCATTCGCCATGCAATAATGAAACGAAAGTTCCTGATGTTGAGAATCATATAAGCCTATTTTCAATAATTCTAGTTTAGGGAACAGACGTTTGATATCATTGTAAATATTTTCGATAATACATTGGGATGGAGTACTACTCTGCATGATACCTGTTTGGCCTGATTGAATGATGTGCTGTCCGATGGTGTTAATCAATGATAAGTCTCTGGTGCGTTTCCGTTCTTTTCGGGACGATATTAAAACTATAATGAAGATAATGAACGCTACGATACATGAAGCGGATATTAATAAAATCATTTTTTGTTTTTTAGCTTCCACTTCCCGTTCATTCCGTTCCTTAATATGGACTGCACTTCTTGAAAGCGCCACATCTTTATCTAGTTCTTTAAATATTGTATAGTTGTAATTAAAAACGTTAATCCTTTCTTCTTCATTTTGTATGCCGGTACAGGCTACCAGATATTGCTCCCGTATCATTTCCAGCCAGAATGGAAAAATACTATTTCTGGTTTTCTTTGTATGTAGGGAAACTGTGTCCTGAATCTGTGTGAAAGTTGGATTATATATTTTAAAAAGCGGCTCTTTGTCTATGTATTTGCGTTCAATAATAGCGTTACGTATCATGCTGAGAGTATCTTTATCGGTTGTCTGATTAAGTTCATAATGCAGGTTCATATATAATAATGCGCTATCCAGGTAAGTTATTGCAGTTTTGAAATCATTGACATTGTTAT
>JAVBSK010000336.1:0-9831 GCA_031556755.1 Bacteroidales bacterium
ACGGCTGGTGGCATCAATCAGGGAAAAGCTTAAAACTTCCAACCCTCGAAGCGCTTTTCCTGCGCAACCCGACCAAAAGTAACCTATACCGGGTGTTTGTTTGCCTGATTTATGGATGAAGCTTGCATCGAAAGCAATAGCGCAACAACGTCCCATATAAGGACGGGATAAGGCGGTATTGAAAGAGAAAAAGTCAAATTCCTTTTCAAAGAGCCTGCGAAAACGCTGTTCCCCAAAGAGGCTGTAACGACCCAACTGGAGAAAATTGATTCTCCCGGGAATACTCAGGTATAGCAAGAATATTTCCATCATAAAATTGCGGCGGCATCCATTTATTTTTAACTTTGCATTTGTTAATGCTCGAAAACTATCTCTGAATATTGAACATAAATCGCAGGGGTCATATCGTAAGCAATCGATTGTCAGTCATTGCTTTAAAGGTACGAATTCCTGCGGTTTTTTCCAAATAATTTCTAACTTATTTAGCTATTAATCAATCAATTATTTGTGTTTTGAACGAACTGTTGTAATATAAAATATCATTTATGAATTTATTTTTATTTCCGGAAAGTGTTAATGGTTCAAATGGTTATAGTATTGCTGTTAATGAGGACTACAAGAAGCTATTGCCAATAAGAGAGAATGGAGATGTCATCATTTGGTATACTAATGATAAGAATCTACATAATAAAAATACTTCTGATTTTTTCATTGAAAGACCCGGTTTATTGTGTCAGAAAAGATTTGAAAATTTAATTAAAAGAAAGATAAGTACTGAATTAAGTGTGCATGAATTGAGGTTTTTAAAAGGAAAGATTTTTGATAATATTTTTTGTGGAGATCTTCTTTTTTATCGTGCGATTAGAGAAATTTACCCTGAGAAAAAAATACAGGTTCGATTTCACAATTGTTTTTCAAGAATACATGATAGACAAAAATTATTAAAGATACATGTAGGATTGAAATTTAATTTGGTGTTAGATTCTGCATATAGAGTTGAACAGGAAGTATTTATGGACGAGTTAGTGGAGAAAATATTTATATCAGAGGAAGACCAAGCTTATTATAATTTAATGACAGGATTTACAGATGCAAGGGTCTGGAATATTCCTATTGATGAAGAAAAAATGAAAAAGACAAGAACCAATTGTAACTTTAGTAAGAGATTAGTTTGGGTAGGAGGACTGGAAGCTCATAAAGAGGAATCTATGAATTGGTTCATTAAGTCAGTTTATCCATCTATTAAAAAAGAGATCCCAGATGTTGAATTCCACATGTGGGGTAATCGAACACTTAATTTTAATGACCCTGATAACCGTGTTTATGGACATGGTTTTTACAAAGGAAATGATATTCCTTTTTTGGGAGTAGGATTATATATTAACCCTGATATCATAGGAGGAGGAGTTAAGATAAAATTGAAAACATATTTTGAAGAAGGAGTGACATTTATTTCTACTCCATTTGGATTTGAAGGCTATAGAAAAGAGATGATTGACAATAAATATTGTTTTGTCGTGGAGCCATCTTTATGGGCTAAATTCATAATAAATTTACTAAAATCTAATTTCTGAACTTCTTGGAACTAATAAATTCTGACTATCGCACTCATCACTATCAGTTACAACAGTCTCCAATACATTAGTTCGATTGTTTTAACGTAATTGTAATAAATCTTTCAATCTATTTATGTCAAAAGTTCTTATAATATCTGCTGTTTTTCCTCCCGAACCTGTGGTTTCTGCTCAAATTTCGGAATGTTTGGCTTCCGAGCTATCAAAAAATCATAAAGTCACTGTCCTTTCTCCTCAACCCACCAGACCGTATGGACATCATTTTGATGAACTGACGAATAAGACGGATTATCAGGTAAAGAGATTAAATTCATATACTTGTCCGAAATTTAATGTGATAGGACGGTTTTGTGAAAGTATTAGTTTTGGAGTTCATTGTAAGCAATACATAAAGAAAAATCATAAGGATATTGATATTATCTATTTGAATTCATGGCCTTTATTTTCACAATATGTTATTATTAGGGAGGCTAAAAAGTATCAAATAAAAACGATTACACACATTCAGGATATCTATCCGGAATCTTTATTGGAAAAACTGCCGTTAGGTAAATTTCTTAATACATTTTTACTCCCTTTAGACCGTTATATTCTTCGTAATTCAACTAAGGTTTTAGCCATTTCAGAACAAATGAAAGATTATTTATCTCAATCCCGACAAATTGATATAAGTAAATTTGTAGTTGTGTATAATTGGCAGGACGAAGATTCTTTCATCCGATATCGGAATTCAAAGAAAAATCAAGAGGATATAAATAGACCTTTTGTTTTTATGTATTTGGGAAATAATGGACCTCTTGCCGGAGTTGATTTATTGATAAAATCTTTTGCTTTGGCAAATATTCCCAACTCAAAATTAATAATTGCAGGAAAAGGGTCAATGACTAATGATTCCATAGAATTAGCACGATTATTAGGGGCTAAAAATATCGAATTTATGGCTGTTCCCAATGGGGCTGTTCCTGAAATTCAAGATATGGCCGATGTTATGTTATTGCCGGTTAAAAGAAATGGTGCCAGAAGTTCTGTTCCATCGAAATTACCCGCATATATGTTTTCTGCCAAACCCATCATTGGAAGTGTTGATTTAGATAGTGATACTGCTAAGGCTATTCAATCAGCAAATTGTGGTATTATTGTTAATCCCGAGGACAAAAATATGTTGTCGAAAGCTATGGTCGATATTTCTCAATGGAATAAGAAAGAATTAATGGAAAGGGGAGAGTTTGGTTTTCATTTTGCAATGCAGAATTATTCTAAAGAATCAAATTTAACGAATTTAATCACTCTTATTGAAAATCAATTGTATGAAAATTAGAAAAATATCGGCTCCTAAAGATATTTTAGACGTGGTTATTGTACATGAAGATGCATTTAAGGGTTTTTTTTTGACGTCTTTGGGAAGCGTTTTTTTAAAAATGTATTATAAAAGTGTTTCGAATAGCTCAACAGGTATTTTGTTGGGTTGTTATAATGATAAAGAGGAATTGTGTGGTTTTTGTGCTGCGACAACAATGTCTAATGGATTTAATAAAAGGCTTATTAAAGAAAATATAATGAAGTATATATTTATTGCTATTTACTTGTTATTTTCTAGACCGTTATCATTATTAAGATTAAAAAATAATTTAATAAAAACAAATTCAGAAATAAACGATACTGCGGATTATGCAGAATTATTATCTATTGCAGTATCCGTTAATAGTCAAAGACAGGGAGTTGGAGAAAAATTACTGTTGCAGTTGGAAGAGGAATTGATTCAATCTAATTGTTCTGAATTATCTTTAACTACAGATTATTATAATAATGAAAAAACCATTGCATTTTATGAAAAGATTGGATATATTTCGTTATATGAGTTCATTGCTTATCCCAATCGCAAGATGTTTAGAATGATAAAAAATTTGAATAAAACATGAATATCTCTTTCTCTCCCCCAGACATTACAGAACAGGAAGCGCAAGAAGTCTCACAGGCGCTACTTTCCGGTTGGATCACAACAGGACCTCGCACTAAAGAGTTTGAAAAACAAATTGCAGCTTATTGTCATACAGAAAAAGCTGTGTGTCTGAACTCAGCTACGGCTTGTATGGAATTGATATTACATGTATTGGGTGTTGGGGCAGGTGATGAAGTGATTACCTGCGCTTACACCTATACTGCCACAGCGAGCGTAACTTGTCATGTTGGCGCTAAAGTCGTAATGGTAGATACAGCTCCGGATTCTTTTGAAATGGATTATCGTAAATTGGCGGATGCAATTACTCCAAAAACAAAAGTAATCATTCCGGTGGATTTGGCCGGTGTGGTTTGTGACTATGACAAAATATTTGAAGTTGTGCAGAGTAAAAAGCATTTGTTTCAAGCCTCGAATGATATTCAACAAGCATTTGGTCGGATAATTGTACTGGCAGATGCCGCCCATGCTTTTGGCGCACAACGAAATGGTAAAATGTGTGGAGAAATAGCCGATTTTACTAGTTTTTCTTTTCATGCCGTAAAAAACCTGACTACTGCCGAAGGTGGAGCGTTGACCTGGAAAGATATCGTAGGTGTTGACAATGAATATTTATATAAACAATTCATGCTCCTGTCATTACATGGACAGAGTAAAGATGCTTTGGCAAAAACGCAGTTGGGAGCCTGGGAGTATGATGTTATTTCACCAGCCTATAAATGTAATATGACAGATATTATGGCTGCGATTGGATTGATTCAATTCAAACGATATCCGGAAATGTTGAAACGTCGCAGGCAGCTTATCGACTGCTACGATGCCGAAATAAAAAGGCATAACGTGCAGGTATTGGAGCATTATGGAGAAAATCATGCTTCGTCAGGACATTTATATTTTGTACGTTTACTGGGGAAAGATGAGGCGTTCAGGAATGAAGTGATTATCAAAATGGCAGAAAGAGGTATCGCTTGTAATGTACATTACAAACCACTTCCTATGATGACTGCCTATAAAAACTTAGGTTTTGATATTGTTGATTATCCCAATGCATTTAATCAATATCGCAATGAGATCACTCTTCCACTTCATACCTGTTTGACTGACGAACAGATAGAGTATGTGATTGTCAACTTTATCGATATACTGAATGAAGCGGGTATTTGATTTTTTGAGCAGCGCTTTGGGACTATTGGTTTTATCTCCCATATTTATTTTGCTTGCTTGTTGGATAAAAATGGATTCCAAAGGCCCTGTATTTTACAAGCAGGTAAGAGTGGGAAGGTACAATAAAGATTTTTATTTGTATAAATTCCGTTCAATGAAGATTGGGGCAGATAAGCAAGGATTGATTACTGTCGGAGGAAGAGATCCACGTGTAACTGATTCCGGTTATTATATTCGAAAATACAAATTGGATGAATTACCTCAGTTGATTAATGTATTAAAGGGAGAAATGAGTTTAGTCGGTCCCAGACCTGAGGTTCGAAAATATGTCGATTTATATACTCCGGATCAGATGCAAGTGTTAAATGTTCGTCCCGGGATTACGGATATGGCATCCATTCGCTATAGAAATGAGAATGAACTCCTGGAAAAATCTGATGATCCGGAAATGTTTTATCGCGAAGTGGTGATGCAGGATAAATTGCAGATAAACAGGGAATATATTGAAAAAACTTCTTTTTTGTTTGACCTGAAATTGATATTCCAAACAATATTTGCAATTGTGAAATAGTTATCAATTTACTACTCCGATGAATCGGATAAATTATGTCTGATATTTCCATTTTCAAACATTCTTTAGATTTTATATTTTTGTTGACCGGATTGATTCTTCTATCTCCGGTCTTCGTTTTTATTATCCTTTCTCCTGGTCGGATTGATTTTGGTTTGCGAGGCATTTATATTAATGTCCTACCGGACAAAATAAACCGGAATGTTATCTCATGCTATTGAGATGATTAAAATATATTGACATTCAGGGGATAAAAAATAACTTGGTACACATTAAACCGGTTTGATGAGGTAATATCCGTTCTCATAAAAAAGTGTCACAACTTAATTTTTGGCGATTATTTAGTTGAATCATACTTCGGATAATTAATTATTTAGTTGAACTATATTTCGATTAATGTAAGATTATTTCTATCTTTACCGGATAATTATCAACATTTGTAGAAATGGAAGCAACGTTTGTACGCTTAAATCGGCATTGGAATGGTATTGAATATCCGGCAACATTACACAACAGAGAAATACTTGATGTTTTACTCAAAAAAAAGCGCTTGCCCCATGTGCAAGTACTTACAGGTATCAGACGTAGCGGTAAATCGACCTTATTTCAACTGTTGATAAATGATTTGCTGAATGACGGTATCAATCCGAAAGAAATCCTGTTGTTGAATATGGATGAATCGGCGTTTATTAGTACCTGGGAAAACGCTTCCGAATTATATAAATTGATTGAATCGGCGGAAAAACTGACATCTTGTAAGGTCAGGTACTTGTTTTTAGATGAAATTCAACAGATCAAAGATTGGGAGTTATTTGCTAAAAGCGCCTATGACACCAACCGTTTTGAGAAAATATATGTTACCGGATCTAACTCGAATCTGTTACAGAATCAATTTTCAACCCTGTTGTCTGGTCGCTATTTTTCAAACAGGATCTATCCTTTTTCATTGAATGAATTATTACAAATCAATCATTTTTCATACCATTTATCAATTGTTGAAAGAAAACCTGAACTGTTGATTTTGGTGGACAACTATCTGGCATGGGGAGGATTTCCCGAAATAGTGTTAGGAGGAATGGATAACGACACTAAAACAGAGTTGTTGAACAGTTATTACGAATCCATTGTCCTCAAAGACTGCATCGTGTACAACAAAGTCAGAGAAACCACTCTTTTCCATAAATTACTCTATTCCGTATTGTCGAATATCGCTTCTCCCCTCTATTATAATGGTATAGGTAAAGCTGTAAAAGCAAATGAACATACGACGCGAAACTATCTTTTGTATGCCGTCCAGGCGCATATTCTATCGGATATCTCCAATTTTTCTTTTTCACTGAAGGAAGATTCAAGGCCTCAACATAAATTTTATTGCGCCGACAATGGTTTAATTAATACCATCGGTTTTCGTTTCTCACAAAACCTTGGCGCGTTATTGGAGAATGTGGTTCATAATGAATTAGTGTATGCCGGATATGACTTAATCTCTTTTGTCAAACTCAACAAGGAATGTGATTTCATAGCCCGGAAGAATAATGAATACCATGCTTTCCAGGTTTGTTATGAACTGAATGCTCAGAATGAAACAAGGGAACTTTCCGGATTCAATGTGCTGGGAAAAGATATTAAAATCGCATCGAAGCATATCATTACTTATAACCAAAAAAAGACCATAGGAGATGTAACTGTTTCTCCGATATGGGAATTTTTCGGAATTGCATAATCTGTTGATATTCAATATATCCGATCTATTGTTTATATCGAACTCACGTTAAAATCACAAATGACAAATACGATGCACTATGATAGTGCGAATTTTTTATCTAAGTTTGTATTATAGAAACGAATGTTTCGGAACTGTACGTTTCGGTATCAATAATTTTATTGATAAAATGATAATATATGAGGTTTTACAATAGGGAAAAAGAAATAGATCAATTGCAGGAAATCCAAAAGCGTTCTCTGGAAAACGCCCAAATGACTGTTGTGACGGGTCGCAGGCGGATTGGAAAAACCCAATTATTGCTGAAAGCTACCGAAGGACAACCAACCTTGTATTTTTTTGTAGCCCGAAAAGCGGAAAGTTACCTCTGTCAGGACTTCTCACAAGAAATAAAAGATAAATTAGCAGTTCCCATTTTAGGAGAAATTAGCAGTTTTGGAAAGTTGTTCCAATTCTTGATGGAGCTTTCCAAACAACGCCCCTTTAATCTTATCATTGACGAGTTTCAGGAATTTTTCACTATTGCACCCGCCGTATACAGCGACATCCAGCATTATTGGGATATCAATAAAGGGCAAAGTAAGATGAACCTGCTTTTGAGCGGCTCTGTACATTCGTTGATGCACAAAATATTTCAGAACTCTAAAGAACCTTTATTTGGTCGCGCTACGGCATTGCTAAAAGTACGTCCTTTTGAAACATCAGTTTTGGCAGTTATGAACAATTAAAAGGGATTATCGTACGCGATTATCTTACTTTCAGTGGGAAAATGCTGGAACGTTATTTCCGTACCAAGCTGATTGAGCAAATGAGTTTTACCCGTATCGGTAGCTATTGGGATAGAAAGGGTGAAAATGAGATTGATTTGGTCGCTGTCAATGAATCGGATCAATATGTGGAAATCATTGAGATAAAACGTAATGCGGCAAATATTGATTTCTATAAACTTAACACGAAAAGTATACACTTCCATAAAGCGACCGGAGAATTAAGCGGTTACGATATTCGATTAAAAGGATATTCAATGAAAGATATGTGATTACAAACATTTTCAACTTTTAGTTTTTAATTCTTAGTTTATAACATGGCTCCACGTATTTGGCTTTCTCCTCCGCACACTTGTGGAAAAGAACTTGAATTTATTCAGGATGCATTTGATAAAAACTGGATAGCTCCCGTAGGAGAGAATATCGATGGTTTTGAACAGGATGTGATGCGGTATGTCGGAGAAAATAGCTGTGGGGTGGCTTTGAATACCGGTACTTCCGCCTTGCATTTGGCCCTGCTATTACTGGGTGTGGAGCGTGGTGATTATGTGATTTGTCAGGATCTGACTTTTGTCGCCTCCATCAATCCTGTGGTTTATCTGGGGGCTTCTCCTGTATTGGTTGATAGCGAACCGGATACCTGGAATATATCTCCTGTTTTCTTGAAAGAAGCCATTGAAAATTGTATCAGACAGGGAAAAAAACCTAAAGCTATTGTTTGGGTGAATCTGTACGGAATGCCGGCGAAAATCGATGAAATCCGTACGATTGCTGCAGAATATGATATTTCTTTGTTGGAAGATGCCGCTGAAGCCTTGGGTTCTGCTTACAAAGGAAGAAAATGCGGAACTTTCGGAGATATATCTGTGATTTCTTTCAATGGAAATAAAATTATCACAACTTCCAATGGTGGTATGTTATTGTCGAAAAAGAAAGAATATGTCGAAAAAGCTTTGTTTTTAGCTACTCAAGCCAGAGACAATGCTCCCCATTACCAACATTCGCATATCGGCTATAACTATCGCATGAGTAATGTGAGCGCCGGAATCGGTCGCGGACAGATGATGGCATTACCGGAGCGCGTAACCGCTCGTCGCGCCAACCATGATTTTTATTTACAAGCCCTGTCCGGAATCCCAGGAATCACAGTACATACGGAGCCGGACGGCGATTTCTATTCCAACCATTGGTTGACTTGTATTTTAGTCGATCCAACGCAAACCGGAGGAATTACCCGTGAAGATATCCGTCTGAAACTCTGGGAGTCAGCCATCGAATCCCGTCCTTTGTGGAAACCCATGCACCTGCAACCGGTATTTGAGGCTTGCACTTTTTATGGTGATGGAACTTCCGAACACCTTTTCGAAAACGGGCTTTGTCTGCCTTCAGGCTCGAACCTGAGACGGGAAGAATTGGAAGAAATAGCCGGAGTGATTAAGTTTGTGGTAAAATGTTGATTGATGTCGGCAATAGAAAGGATGCCTTTATTGCAGGATGAAGACGGATAAGTTTTCTATCGAATGACAATCAGACGCCTGCGATGCAGGCTAATTACAGAGAACTAGTCCAAAATACAAGTAGCCTGGTGGCTACTGCTTACATGGGAGGCGTTCTCCGAACGCGAATATTTGATATTTTACTCAAAAAAAGCGCTTGCCTCATGTGCAAATATTTAAAAATCACAAATGACAAATAAAATGCACTGTGATAGTGCAAATAAATAACAAAAAAGCACTATGATAGTGCGATTTTTTTATCTATGTGATTACAAACAATTTCAACTTTTAGTTTTTAGTTCTTAGTTTATAACATGGCTCCACGTATTTGGCTTTCTCCTCCGCACACTTGTGGAAGGGATTATACAAGTAATGCCAGCGTACAGGTCATGTTGTTCAAAGATCGGTTGGAAATTTGGAATCCGGGGCATTTACCTTATGGATTGACAGCCGCAAAACTTCGGGAACCTCATAATTCCATTCCGGCGAATCCCCTTCTGGCTGAGCCGATGTATTTGGCCGGTTTTATTGAAAGAATGGGGACGCGGGTACCGGAGATATTATTCGTTGGTGCAAGGA
>JAVBSK010000349.1:0-7768 GCA_031556755.1 Bacteroidales bacterium
TAATTCGCAATTCGTAATTTTTAAATTTAAACTTGTAACCAAACAATCCTTTTGCTTGTCATATCTAGTGTAAACAATTCATTTTAGACTTAAAATTTATGGAGAAATTTGATTTGATTGATGTTTTAGGCATATTATGCGCAGTCGCATTACCTATTGGTGGTTTTATTTTTGTATTGATTAAGTCAATTACGGCAAAACATGCCGAGAAAATGGCTATGATAGAAAAAGGAAGTTTATTGGAAGATCCCAAATCAAATAAGATTTCCAACAAGAGTTCTACATTACGTAACGGTTTGTTATTGCTGGGAATGGGCTTGGGTGGAATTATCGGAATTTCAATGAATGAACTTTGTAAATTTGACAATCCTATGTACGAATTTATTTTTATCATTCTATTTATTACTTTCTTTGGAGGAGTCGGGTTGACTACCGCTTACTTCATTCTTTACGGATTACGAGTTGTTGAAAAAGAAGATACTTTACCGAAAGAAAGCGAACCCTCCGATAAGGATACGGAAGAAAATCCGGGTGTATAACTTTTGTTATTTCAATTTTTTTCTTAAGAATGGAAGAACGCGATATCATTGCCCTCATCTTGCATGGAAATACCAATGCATTTGCCTCTCTTGTAGAGAAATACCAGGACATGGCGTTCTCCATTGCTTTCAAAATGCTGCGAAACAAAGAAGATGCCGAAGAAGTGGTTCAGGATGCTTTCGTTAAGGCTTATAAAGCGCTACCGTCATTCCGAGGAGAAGCCAGATTTTCCACCTGGTTCTACCGGATACTCTATCATACATCCGTTAGCCGGTATCAGGGACAATTTTTAACTTCTTTACGTGAAGAAACTTTAGATTACATTGATGAAATACCGGAAGAAAATGAAGAACTGAATCACATGGAAATCACGGAAAGAACCGCCATCATTCAAGCGATACTCCGGCACATGCCTCCGGATGAAGAGCTGTTACTGACTTTGTATTACCTGGAAGAATGTTCGATCAATGAAATTGTCCAAATTACAGGACTTTCTGAGTCCAACGTCAAAGTCAAACTTTTCCGGGCGCGTAAGCGTTTTTACGATTTACTAAAGAAATACATGAAAAATGAAATAAATGTACTGCAATGAAAGAAGAAGAAATCCCCTCCGATCCATTTTTGAAAGAAATATTACAACAGACAAGGTTAAAAGCGCCTGAAGGTATATCCATGCACATCATGCAACGAATACTGACGGTAGAGAAAACGAAAAATACCATAAAAACAGAAAAACTGCCGGGAGAATTATCATTCAACATATTTCCTGTCATTGCATGGATATTCTTTTTTTCTATTGTAGGAATATTTTTCATTCTATCATCTTACTCGGACAACATCCCCGTATCAATAGTCAAACAATACCTAATCTATATACTGCCTGTTGTAACTCTAACCACTTTGTATTATTTTCTGAATGAATTAGGTAAATATCTTTTTTTCAAATATTTCTTATCCAAAAGAGTTTAGTACTTAACAAGAAATAAATGTTTTTTCTATGCCTGAAAGGCAGGATTTTCATAACCGCAAGTTGCGCTTCACCTAGATGCGGGCTGGTTTTGTCACATACTTAAGGATAACTCCTAAATATTTTTCGCATATTCCGTGTACAAATCACACTTTTTAAGTAATTATTCCCAATCCCATTAATCTTTCCATTTGCATAGTATTTTTCTTTATTTAACTTTGCAGGCTATTGATTTACAACTCTGTAACTAATAACTCATCAAACGCATGAAGAAAAACTTTTTATTCCTGGTTGCTATGATCTGTTGTATCACTGCTGCCGGACAAACATCCCTGCCCGAATGGTTGGATCCGGCGGTGTTTGCTGTCAACAAAGAACCCGCCAGGGCAACCTCCCTACCCTATCCGACGGAAGAACTGGCCTTAAAGGATGAATACTCCTCTTCTCCTTACTATCAATTAATCAGTGGATTGTGGAAATTCAACTGGGTATCCAAAGCTTCAGAGGCTCCTGAAAGTTTTTACAGGGAAGATTTTGATGCAAGTAAATGGGTCAATATGCCCGTTCCCGGCACCTGGGAATTCAACGGATTTGGAATTCCGGTATATGTGGCCAGTGGTTTCGGTTTTCAGGCTCCTCATTTCGGAGTGGATCCGAATGACTCTCCCGTAGGATCCTATCGTCATGAATTCGAGATCCCGGAAAATTGGAACGGACGCCGCATATTCCTTCATTTCGAAGGCGGTACAACAGCCATGTATGTATGGATAAACGGACAAAAAGTAGGATATACGGAAAATGCCAAATGTCCTGCCGAATTTGATATCACTCCTTACATCCGTCGGGAAAAAAACATCCTGGCTTGTCGCGTTTATAAATATGCAGACGGTTCATACCTGGAAGACCAGGATCATTGGCGCCTGGGCGGAATCAACCGGGATGTTTATCTTTACAGTACCGCTCAAACCCGTATTTTTGATTATTTTTCCCATGCTGATTTGGACAAAAATTACCGAAACGGGATTTTTTCCGCAGCAGTTACGCTGAAAAACTACGAACGTTCGGAACAAGTGCAATCCGTAACTGTTGACCTCATAGACCAACAAGGTAAAAAAATATGGAGTCAAATCAAAAAAATCAATCTTCCGCCACAGGACACAACAAGTATTTCGGTAGCAGGAAATATTTCCAGACCTCTCCAATGGACGGCTGAAACGCCCAACCTCTACACCATGCTCCTTACTTTAAAAGACAATAAAGGAACAATGATAGAAGCGACTTCCCACAAGATAGGCTTCCGTAAAGTAGAAATCAAAGATGCTCAATTGTTCGTAAACGGCAAAAAGATCTGGTTCAAGGGAGTCAACTTACACGAATTCAACAATAAAACAGGAGAAGTAGTTACGGAGAAAGAAATGATGCGTAATATCCAACTTATGAAGGAACTGAATATCAATGCTGTACGAACATCTCATTATCCACAGAAACCATTGTGGTACAAGCTCTGTGACCAGTATGGAATTTATCTGGTGGATGAGGCCAATCTGGAATCACATGGCATACGCGACCTGGGAACCCGGTCAATTTCCAATCTTCCCGAATGGAGACAAGCGCATATTGATCGCATCGTAAGCGTAGTAGAGAGGGATAAAAACCACGCCTCGGTGATCATGTGGTCACTCGGCAATGAATCAGGCAATGGAGAAGCTTTTACGGTCAACTATGAATGGGCCAAGAAACGGGACGCCAGTCGTCCTACGGTTTATGAACCAGCATTCAGGGCCAACAATTCAGATGTCAGTTTTCCGATGTATCCCGGCTACGAATCCATGCTGCGTGATGCAGCCCAGGAACTTTCCCGTCCTTATATCATGTGCGAATACGCCCATGCCATGGGCAACAGCATGGGCAATATGCCTGAATATTGGGAAGTTATGCGCAACAGTAAGAACATGCAGGGAGGTTTCATCTGGGAATGGTACAACCACGGCTACCCAGCGAAAGACGAACAGGGTCGTTCCTACTGGGCCTACGGTGGCGATCTCGGAAGTTATATGAAGATGAACAGCGATAACTTTTGCATGGATGGAATCATCAGCCCTGACCAGAATTATCTTCCTCATACTTATATCGTTAAAAAAGTATACCAAAATATCTGGGTAGAATCCGCCCATCCGGGTAGCGGGATATTGACCGTAGTCAATGACTTTAGATTTACAGATATTACTGCTAAAAACTACGGATTCAAGTGGGAACTTCTCAAAAACGGAGAAAAAGTAACCGAGGGTACATTCGAAACCAATGTACCTGCCGCTTCCCGGAAGAATGTAAAAATTAATATCCCGGCAATGACTCCCGGCCCGGGCATCGAATACTTTTTGAATATATTCGTTTATACAAAACAAGCCGATCAATTCCTTCCTTCCGGTTTTGAATGCTCCAAAAGCGAAATCGCATTTCCTGAAAATAATTATTTTGCATCACAAAGACAGGGAGATATGATCTTTCAGATAGAAAAAACAGATGAAAAAATTATAGTTTCTGCTGGTAATATCGTCTACACAGCAACAACCGGCGCTCCGGCTCTTTCCAGAAACACACGAGAAACTCCGGGATCTACGGGTGCAGGTGCAGCAGAAGCCTCCGGATCAAGAAGAGGAGGAAATCGTGGTGCAGGTTTTTCTATGACCAACAAAGGCCGTCCTGTATTCAGGTCAATGCCGGCGCTCAATTTCTGGCGCGCCCCAAACGACAATGATTTCGGTTCGGGAGACCAGACCACCATGAGACTGTGGGAAGTAGCCGGGATCAATCCCATCATGACTTTTAAAGGTTACAAGGAAAAAGACGGAATAATCTCTTTCGATTTTGAGGCTAAACTCCGGGGAATTGAAGCCAAAGTGGACCTACAATACACCGTTAACAAGGATGGAAGTCTCACCGTTTCGGCCAATTATCATGCATTAAGCAAACAACTGCCGGAAATAATGCGCTTCGGTATGCTTATGACTCTTTCCGGTTCCTATGAAAACTTCGCATGGTATGGACGAGGACCGCACGAAAACTATGTAGACCGCAACGCGGATACTTTCATCAATATCTGGGAAGGAAAAGTAAGCGAACAGGCGTTCCCGTATTACAGGCCACAGGAAACAGGTAACAAAACGGATGTACGTTGGCTGACATTGAAAAACGATGATGGCAAAGGGATCATGATTTTCGGTCTGCAACCCCTTTCGGTAAGCGCCACCAAAAATCGTCCGGAAGATTTGGATCCGGGTATGACGAAAAAGCAGCAACATGCTTCAGATATCAGTCCCCGTTGGGAAGTAATTCTTTGTGTGGATTTGTTCCAACGTGGCGTCGGCGGACTCAATTCCTGGGGAGCAAAACCGTTGGATAAGTACCGTTTCTCCGGTAGCGATTATCAATATGCATATACCATTAAAGTATTGGATTAAGAACTAAATCATTTCAATTGAAAAACCGGCGCACAATATACGTAAAACTATATCATGCGCCGGTTTTTTCTTCAGGATCTCTCCGATAAATTTTGTTACTTATCGGTTCGTTTACTCAATCTTTTCCTTTCATTTTCATCCAGGATAATCTTTCGTAAACGAATAGTATTGGGAGTTACTTCCACGTATTCATCTTCTTTAATATATTCCAGCGCTTGTTCCAGGCTAAAAACAATAGGCGGAGAGAGTCTTACTTTATCGTCAGTCCCGGAGGCTCGGACGTTGGTCAGCTTTTTTGATTTCGTTACATTCACGACCAAATCACCTTCCTTGGTATGCTCTCCGACAATTTGTCCCGCATAAATATCCGTTTGAGGTTCAATGAAAAAGCGGCCTCTGTCTTGCAGTTTATCCAAAGCATAGGCAAAAGCATTCCCTGTTTCCATCGCGATGATGGAACCATTCTGACGCTTTTCTATTTCTCCTTTCCAGGGTTGGTATTCCAGGAAACGGTGCGCCATGATAGCTTCACCGGCTGAGAGTGTCAATACTTTGTTTGTCAATCCGATAATTCCACGAGAAGGAATCGTAAACTCCATGTGAATCCTGTCGTTCTTACGCTCCATTGTCAGCATCTCTCCTTTAGACCTGGTGATCATGTCGATAACTTTGCTGGCGCATTCCTCTGGCAGATTAACCGTCAGTTGTTCCACCGGTTCGCATTTTTCTCCTGCAATCTCTTTGATAATTACTTGCGGTTGTCCTACCTGCAATTCATATCCTTCGCGACGCATGGTCTCTATCAATACGGACAAATGCAAAACGCCTCTGCCATAAACAATCCACGCATCAGCACTTTCCGAGGGCATCACACGTAAAGCCAGATTTTTATCCAATTCCCGGATCAAACGGTCATAAATATGCCTTGAAGTCACATATTTTCCATCTTTTCCAAAAAATGGAGAATCGTTGATCGTGAACAACATAGACATGGTAGGTTCATCTATATCGATCGGATCCAGCGGTTCCGGATTATTCAGATCAGTCACCGTATCTCCGATTTCAAAACATTCGATTCCGACAATGGCGCAGATATCTCCCGATTGAACGCTTGATACTTTACCCCGGCCAAGGCCTTCGAAAACATTCAGCTCCTTGATTCTGGACTTAATAATCGCTCCATCTCTTTTACAAAGCGCGATATCCATTCCCTCTTTCAACTCCCCGCGATGCACCCGTCCGACAGCAATACGTCCTACATAATTGGAATAATCCAGAGAAGTTATCTGCATCTGAGGAGCTCCTTCCAGGACTTTAGGGGCGGGAATATATTTGACAATTGCATCCAACAACGGGTAAATATTTTCTGAAGGTTTTTTCCAGTCATCAGACATCCATCCCTGTTTGGCAGAACCAAATATGGTTGGAAAGTCCAATTGTTCTTCCGTCGCATCCAAAGAAAACATCAGGTCAAAAACCATTTCCTGAACCTCCTCCGGACGGCAATTGGGTTTATCTACTTTGTTGACAACGACAATCGGTTTCAATCCCAGATTGATCGCTTTCTGAAGGACAAAACGAGTTTGGGGCATCGGACCTTCAAAAGCGTCTACCAAGAGCAAACAACCGTCGGCCATATTGAGAACACGCTCCACCTCTCCTCCGAAATCAGCGTGTCCCGGAGTATCTATAATATTGATTTTACAATCATTATAATTAATCGAAACATTTTTGGCCAGGATAGTAATTCCTCTTTCCCGCTCAAGGTCGTTATTATCAAGGAATTGGTCTAGTTCAGTTTTATCATCTCTAAATAATTTTCCGGCTAATAACATTTTATCGACTAAAGTCGTTTTTCCGTGATCGACATGCGCAATAAATGCTATATTCCTGATTTTTTTCATATAAATTCATGTAATTTTTAAAACAGGGCGCAAAGGTACGCAAAAATGTCTTATAATTTATCAATCTAATCAAAACCTTGTTGCATTGCTTTCTCGTATTTTTCAGTATCGAATTTATATAAATTGGGAGCCTTGTGTGATCCACCTTTTCTCTGTTCATTCAATTTTTCTATATATCCAAAAGACAATATTTTTCGTTGAAAGTTTCTTCTATCCAGCGAATTTCCCAATATCGTTTCATAGATGACTCGTAATTCAGGCAACGTAAATTTTTCAGACAATAATTCTTTTCCCAAAGGCAGAACATTCAGATTCAAACGAATCATCTCAAGGGCTTTTTTAACGATATCAGAGTGATCGGCATACATTGGTTCGGTATGATCCAGGTCATGCCATTCTATAAACTCTCCTTCATATCCTCTTTCCGGCAAACGGACTTTAGAATATTCCACCAAGGCATAATAACCCAATGTCATGATTCTTCTATTGTACCAATGATCCTCGGGGAGATCTATCTGATATAACTCTTTCAGCACATCGCTTACACGTTGTTCATATTTGCGATTCCTGTCGCTGTTTCCAAAAAGATAAAATTGCTTTAGAAAAACATTATCAAGTCCAGTCCGTTCTTTCAGGATACGAAAAGCAGCTGCATCAACGTCTTCATCCTTAAACACGAAACTACCAGGCAATCGCCATTTATCAAATCCTTTATATCTGGTCAGTAAAATTTTCAGGTTTCCATTATGAAAGCCCAACACTACACAATCCACAGAAAAGCCCGGATGAAAAAAATCTTCTGCCTTTTGCAGTGCCGCAATACCCGAAAGTTGTGTTTTTTGTTCCATAATGAAAATCTCTTATTAAAAGTTTAAAATAAGAATAACTTATAGACA
>JAVBSK010000226.1:0-9737 GCA_031556755.1 Bacteroidales bacterium
TCAGCCGCAGCTTCAAGATTGGTCGACTGATTGGTAGTTACAAGATTGTCTTTGGTCATTACATCATCAACCAACAGATCCATATCGCGTTGAAATCTCAAATCGCGATTAGTCACAATCCCAACTAAACGATATTCAATATCGACAACAGGAATTCCCCCGATACGATATTCCGACATCAAAGCCAAAGCTTCCCTTACCGTTTTACCCCTTTTTATGCTGACCGGATTGGAAATCATTCCATTTTCGGCACGCTTCACTGAACGTACCTGTTTGGCCTGCTCCTCGATAGTCATATTCTTATGAATAACACCAATCCCACCCTCTCTGGCGATAGCAATGGCCAACTTAACTTCCGTGACCGTATCCATTGCAGCCGAAACCATCGGAATATTCAGTTTGATATTTCTTGAGAAGTTTGTAGTGAGATCGACATTACGCGGGAGCACTTCAGAGTAAGAAGGAACTAACAACACATCGTCGAACGTTAATCCGTCCATGATAACTTTGTCTGCAATAAATGACATATTCGATAAATGCTTTAAATTTTATTGCGTGCAAATGTAGTTATTTTTTCGGAGATATCCGACTGGATTGAAATTTTATTTTGAAAAAATTATACAACAACAAAGCAGGCAAATATTTCCCTCGGAATAGAATGAAGAGTTGAGAATGAAGAAGTTTTGTTGATATTCAACGTTAACTTGTCGGCTTGCAAACTCATATTTTACCCAATAAATCGAAAGATTGCGTTCCTATTATCTGTATTTGATAAAACTGTCCTATTTCCGGAACCTTTCCATTCAGGATTTCTTTTGAAACGAGCACTTCAGGATCCACTTCCGGAGAATCATATTCCGTTCTTCCCACGTAAAATTCGCCCTCTTCCCTATCAATGATGACCTGCATTTTTTTTCCTACTTTCTCTTCGTTGATCTCAAATGCTATTTTTTCCTGGACAGCCATCAACTCATCCATACGTTCCTGTTTGAGCTCCGGACTGATATCGTCTCGATAGTGCTTATTCGTATAAGTTCCTTCTTCGTCTGAATAGGAAAAAGTACCCATCCGTTCGAACCTCATTTGCTTGACGAATGAGACAAGGTCGCGAAAATCAGCATCCGTCTCCCCCGGATGACCGACCATCATGGTGGTGCGAAGATGAATTCCGGGGATTTCCTCCCTTATTTGATTCAACAAGTCTATTGTTTCCGCTTGGGTTATATTCCGACGCATGATTTTCAGCATATTGTCACTGCTATGCTGAAGTGCGATATCCAGATATTTACAAACGTTGTCCCGTTCCCTCATTACCCGGAGTAAATCTTTCGGAAACCTGGCGGGATATGCATAATGCAACCGGATCCACTCAACACCTTCTATATCCGAGATTGCTTCAATCAGCTCCGGGAGATAAAATTTCCGGTACCTGTCTAACCCGTAATAAGTCAAATCCTGAGCGATGACCTGAAATTCTTTCACTCCTTGATCCCTTAATTTTCTGACCTCCATGGAAATTTCTTCCACACTCCGGGATTGATATTTTCCGGTAATAATAGGAATAGAACAATAGGAACACGTCCGGTTACAACCTTCCGCTATTTTTAAATAAGCATAATGACCGGGGGTTGTAATAATCCTGTCAAGAGATAAGTCATCTCTGTATGTTTTTTTCAAATCAGTAATCAACTGTGTCCAGTTGAATTTTCCGTAAAAACGATCTACTTCAGGGATTTCTTCTATTAACTCTTGCAAATATCTCTCAGACAAACAACCCATTACAAATAGTTGTTTGATCCTTCCCTGTTTTTTTGCATCTGCGAATTCCAGAATCATATTCACAGATTCTTCTTTGGCATCTCCAATGAATCCACAGGTATTGATAATAACAATCTCTCCCGTAACCTCATCAGCATCATGAGCAACGGTATATCCGTTGGCCGAAAACTGACGCATTAACAACTCTGAATCAACCAGATTCTTGGAACAACCCAGAGTAATGATGTCTATTCTATTTTTACTCATCGTCTCCGAAAAGAGAATCGACGAATTCTCTCTTTCTGAATATTTGCAAATCTTCCAATCCTTCTCCCAAACCGATATATTTAACCGGAATCCTGAACTGATCGGATATACCGATGACTACTCCTCCTTTGGCAGTCCCATCCAATTTAGTAATAGCAAGAGCGTTCACTTCCGTTGCTGCAGTAAATTGTTTGGCTTGTTCAAATGCATTTTGCCCGGTAGAACCATCCAAAACCAACAGTACCTCATGAGGGGCATCCGGAAGTACCTTTTTCATCACATTCTTGATTTTGGTCAACTCATTCATTAAATTAATTTTATTGTGCAGACGTCCCGCCGTATCAATAATGACGACATCCGCTCCATTCGCTTTGGCGGAACTCAAAGTATCGAAGGCAACAGAAGCAGGATCGGCTCCCATCTTTTGTTTCACAACCTGTACGCCTACTCTTTCTCCCCAAACAACCAACTGTTCAACAGCAGCGGCTCGGAATGTATCGGCAGCTCCGAGAAATACTTTATTTCCCGCTTTTTTAAAATGATAAGCCAACTTACCAATGGTAGTTGTTTTACCGACGCCATTCACGCCAACAACCATAATCACCTATGGTTTTTTATCGGCAGGAAAAGTAAAATCCGCATTTTCGTCCGATTCATCTCCCACAAGCAAAGATGTTATTTCATCTCTCAGGATATTCGTCAATTCTCCGGTATTCAAATATTTATCTCTGGCAATCCGGTCTTCTATCCGTTCAATGATCCTGAGAGTAGTTTCTACTCCGACATCGGACGTAATCAATATTTCTTCAAGATTATCCAGGACATCTTCGTCCACTTTGGACTTACCCATAATAACACGGGAGAGTTTAGAAAAAACACTCTCTTTGGTTTTAGACAAACCCTTATCCAATGTTTCTTTTTTTTCTTTCGAGAAAAAGCTAAAGATACCCATAGGTTTTATTTGATTTTTCTAGGAATAGTTGATATTGCGCTTCTTAGCACTTTGCAAAATTACAAAAAAAGGTGTATAAAAAAACTTCCTTCCGAAAAATTGATTCGAAAGGAAGTTATAATTTATATGAATCACTGATAAGAAATTATTTTGAAAAATAATCTTTAACAGCTTCGTTAGGAACCATTTCTTCTTTGAACATATAAGCACCGGTTTTAGGCGATTTCACCATTTTAATAACCTTTGCATAAGAACGTCCTTCTGATTTTTCGCGGTATCCCGCAACGGTCTTCTTTGCCATGATTTAAATATTTTACTTAATTTCTTTATGAAGAGTCATTCTCTTCAATACGGGATTATATTTTTTCAACTCTAATCTCCCTGTTGTATTCTTTCTGTTTTTCGTCGTAATATAACGAGACGTTCCGGGCATTCCGCTTTCTTTATGCTCGGTACATTCAAGAATTACTTGAACTCTGTTTCCTTTTGCTTTCTTTGCCATTTTTTAAGGTCTCCTATTGATTAAGCGTTTAAATACCCTTTTTCGGCGGCTCTCTTGATCGCCGCATTTAAGCCGATTTTATTAATGGTGCGTAATCCTGCGGCCGATATATTCAGGCTCACAAATACGTCTTGCTCCGGCCAGTAGAATCTCTTGGTAAATAAGTTTACATCAAACTTCCTTTTTGTTCTGTGGTTTGAATGCGAAACATTATTGCCCACCATTGCTTTTTTTCCGGTAATTTGACAAATTTTCGACATTGTATCTATCTTTATAATTATTTAATTTCGAGAGAATTATTCGTTCGTTTCCGCAACGAGGGTGCAAAGTAACATATTTTTTTTCTATTTGCCAAATCTTTTTTATCCAATTTTCAAGACTTTAATTGACAACCGCAACAAGCATCGCATTTACTGCTCTTTTTCTCCGTTTTCGCAAAGAATAAAATGTATATTTTTCTAATCAAATAGGATATCACGAACAATCCGATGATTCCAGTTAAAATATTTTGCCACATAAGATTTTAATTTTCATCATACAAATATCTTACCAATCTGATACACTGCAAAACTGACGGTCCAGGCCAGGATTGTCGTATAAAATATAGCGAAAACAGCCCATCTCCAGGAATTTGATTCATTTTTAATGGCCACAACAGTAGCTATACAAGGAAAATATATCAGAACAAACAACATAAAAGTTATGGCAGTCAGCACTGTAAATGCATGAGTTCCGTCAGGATTCATCGCAGAAGATATCCTTTCCGGCAACGAAGCGCCTTCTGGCTCATCGTATAAAACTCCTATCGTACTGACGACTACTTCTTTGGCGGCCATTCCGGACAACAATCCAATTCCCATTTTCCAATCGAATCCCAATGGACGCAGGGCAGGTTCTATAAAATGTCCTATTTTTCCAATATAAGAGTTACTTTCCTGCATAGACGGATCTGCATTTTGGGGGAAATATCCCAGAAACCAGATAATAATGGATGCAACCAGAATAATACCTCCCATTTTTCTCAGGTACTGAGATGCTTTTTCCCATGCATGGCGTGAAATAGATCTCCAGGTAGGAATACGATAAGGCGGCAATTCCATCACAAACGGCACGTCTTCCCCTTTAATTAAGAATCGTTTAAATATTTTAGCCATACAAATGGCCAACAGGATGCCTATGCCATATAATCCGAACAAAACCACACCTGCCGATTTCCCGAAAAAGACGCCGATAAACAACATATAAACCGGCAATCTGGCGGAACAAGACATCAACGGGTTGATCAGCATGGTAATCAGTCTGCTGTTGCGGCTTTCTATGGTACGGGTTGCCATAATAGCGGGGACATTACATCCAAATCCCATCACCAACGGAATAAATGATTTCCCATGCAATCCTATCTTATGCATCAATTTATCCATGATAAAAGCCGCTCTCGCCATGTATCCCGAATCTTCCATGAAAGAAATAAACAGATACAGCAACACGATATTGGGAAGGAAGACAATCACACCTCCGACACCTCCGATAATACCATCGATGAGCAAGTCTTTGAAAGAACCTTCAGGCATCATCTCCGACAATAATCCGGAAAGGGAAGAGATACACCATTCTATAAGCTGCATGGGATATTCTCCTAAAGAAAAAGTACCCTGAAACATCAGATAGAGAGCCAAAAAGAATATCGGATATCCCCAAAACCTGTGCGTAACCAGGGAATCAATGGCGTGAGTAAACTTAAGCGTATCAACCTCTCCGCTCTGGTATGTTTCATGCAAGGCTCCTGATATAAAGCCGTAGCGGGCATTTGTAAGTACGCTTTCGGGATCTTCTCTGAATTCATCCCTTATCTTCTCTGCCTGCAAGTCCCTGGTTGCAAGGATTTCTTTTCCATTGGGAAACGTTTGTACGAAAGACTCGACATCCTTGTCATTTTCCAGTAACTTAATACTGATATATCGTCCGGAGATGTCTTTTCCTATCCTTCCTACCGAGTTTAATTCCTTTTTTATGCCGGAAATGGCGGCTTCTATATCTTCCCCGTAATTAATATGAACATGCCTGGCTATATCGCTTCGTCCTTCATATACTTCTATAACCTGATCAAACAACTCATCAATACCGACCCTCATTTTGCTGATGGTAGGAACAATCGGAAATCCAATCATTTTAGCCAGACTTTCGTGATCAAAACTGGCTCCCGATTTTGTCAGTTCGTCATACATATTCAACGCAATAATGGTTGTGATATCCATATCTATCAGTTGGGTCGTCAGATATAAATTGCGTTCAAGATTTGATGCAGCTACGACATTGATGATAATATCAGGATTTTCCTCCCGGATATGCTTTCTCACGAAAAGCTCCTCCGGAGTATATGCTGAGAGAGAATAAGTCCCTGGCAGGTCAACAATTTTAAATGTATCATCTTTGTGTTTGAAACTACTTTCTTTCGCATCGACTGTTACACCGCTGTAATTCCCTACATGTTCATGAGAGCCTGAGGCGATATTGAAGAGCGTTGTTTTTCCGGAATTGGGATTACCAACCAACGCAACATTGATTGTTTTACTTTTATTTACTGCTATGTTTACCCAATCGGAACCGGAGGTCAATATGACAGGAGCGTCATTTTCCTGTTGTTCCAGGGCTTCTTTTTCGGTTATAATTTCTATCAAAGCAGCTTCGCTTCTCCGAAGGGATACTTCATAGTCCATTATTCTGTATTCCACCGGATCTTTCAACGGGGCATTCAGGATAACTTCAACAGTTTTCCCCTTGATAAAACCCATCTCAAGGATACGCTTCCGAAAAGCGCCCCTTCCTTTCACCTTGACGATGACTCCTTTTTCTCCCGTTTGTAGTTCTGAAAGCAGCATAAAACCAATAGGTCAGATTTTAAAGAGTACAAATTTCGGAAAAATAGTATTACCAAGCAATAGTTTCAGTCTGTTATTTTGAATAATTATAAATAAGAGTAGTGTATTCAAACAGAATCTTCAGAATAAAAAACATCCGTTACAAGCATTCATACAAATGGAACTCATAACGGATGAGAAAAAGAAAACTTAGGTTTAGAATTTATAGCCCAATGTCAAAAGACCTCTATACGTATTATCTTTCATCTCTATAGGATACGAATATACTTCAAGATCGGAAGTATATATCGGAGAATAGAGATATAAATCATTTGTTTGTTTTTTGAAAGAAAAAGCGATATCGAGGGATAAATTAGGAGTAAACCGATATCCTCCTCCATAAGAGAAAGTAGTTGCATCTCCCTCCAAAGTGTAGGCAGTCACGGTTCCGGAAGGGATTACTTCTTTTTCTCCATTTTTGAATGATTTTTCCAATGGAGATTGAAGATAAGCGTATCCGGCCCTCAATGCTATGCGGGGAGTGACTTTGTATTCCAAACCTAATCTCAAGGAGGAAGTTCCTTTAAAATCCTCCGATATCATATTATTTTGACTGGTCATACTAAATCCATCCACGTTCTTTATTTTCATTTTGGAATAATCGGAATATTCATAATCCAAACTAACAATCGCTTTTTGAGCAATGATTCCCGCCGCACTTAACACCCAACGGTCAGGAGTTTGAATTTGATAAGGCGTGGAAGCATCGTATGGAGTATGAGTATCATAAAAAATAGGTTCAATTTGATCAAGTACATAATATTCATAAAAAACATCCGCTTCATAGAAATCAGTCAGGTTGTACCAGATTGGCGAATGGTAGGCCAGCCCTAAACGAAACTCATCTACCGGACGATAGATAGCTCCAACGGAAAACTGAAAACCTTCACCATCTGTCCTCAGGTAGTTGTCCAGATCAAATCCACCTCCATCCGCATACCATTCTCCATGGCGAGAATTCATGGTATATTTGACATCAGTTATAGACAAAGTCATTCCCAGATACAATTTATCGGAGATATTCATGCCTCCCGTAAAATCATAGGATTCAATATGTCCCTCTTCGGAAATAGTATATACAGTATTTACAGTTTCTCCATCGTGCAGTGGACTGATATACTTTTTGTCTTGTTCATCATAATCAATCAGGTAATCACTGACTCCCAACACACTGATCCAAGGATAGCCTTGCTCGTACGGCCAGGGGTTATAATTTCCATCCTTATCATAAGAATAAAGATCATCAGGAATTATATTGCTGTTATCTGCAAATCTCGTTGTATAATTTGCAATATAATTCGTAAGAGAAACACCCAATCCCTTTCCGGAAGCTTGATATGTACGGTCGAAATTTTTCAGCCGGTTGTAAGAAAAACCTAAATTAAACGACTTAATATTTCCTGAGTTGGGAAAATAACCAACATAAGACAAATTATCAAAGGCAAATTTGAATCTGCTATCCTCACTATTTAGTCCCTCAAAGTTAGTTTTTATATTTGTGGAGGAAAAATCCATCGTTCCGGTTAATTCCGAAGAGCGATATACTCCGATTCCCGCCGGATTCTGAGCGATTCCCGTGACATCTCCTCCCAAAGCTCCGAATGCCCCACCCATAGCAACACCTCTTGCACTACCGGTCGGATCATTCCTAGAAAACCTGAAAGCGTCCAACTCTTCCTGTGCATAAACCTGCGCTGCGATAAAATTTACAACAACGACAAACAGCAATATCCTTTTCATATGATAATTTATCTTTTATTATGTATTACCTTCTACCTCCGCTTGATGGTCTTCCTCCGCCTGCGCCACCAGACCTGCCGGCTCCGGAAGAACTGGGACTTACACCAGAAGATCTACCTGAATTTCCGGGGCTATAACTTGGTGTGGAGTTGTGACTCGGTGTGGAGTTGTAACTCGGACTTGAAGTGCTCCGGGAAGATCTCGAACTTTCGGAAGAGGTACTTCTTGTTGAACCGGCCGGAGCGGAATATGATTCGGAACTTCTCCGTGATGAGTTCGTATTGACCGATGAAGAACCTGACGATGGGCTGACAGATCTCGTTCTGGACGTAGAAGTCCCGTTTCTATCGTTATTCGAGCCGGAGCGACGTGATGTAGACACACTGTTTTCACCAGAACGGGAACGCGTTGCTCCTTCGGATGTACTTCTCACAAAAGACCCGTCTGATCTTCTAGAGGATGAAGATCTTACATCCGTAGATTCACCGGCATACGAACGTCCGGAGGATCTGGATACTGATCTTCCGTTTTCATTTGTAGAGCGAACCGCATTACCTCTTCTTGAATTGTATTCTGTACCGGAGGATCTACCTGCATTCATTGTTGAACGTCCGGAATAACCTCCGTCTCTCCCATTATAAGAACGTCCGCCGCTTCTTCCATAGGCGTAATACTTACTGTGATTGTAGTAACCTCCTCCATAGTAATAAGGAGAATAGCCATAACAACAAGGATTATAATAATATGGAGAATACCAAGGCGAATACCAGGAAGAGTAGTACCATGGGTTATAATACCCGCCCCACCCATAACTATATGGAGAATACCAAGGGTCATACCAGGGATAATATCCTGAATGATATCCATATCCATATGCGTATCCGGGATAACCAAATCCGATATTGAGATTAAGATAATTTCTTGAAGGTTCCTCAAAATCAATCACATAACTACCATTATTATCCGTAGTGATATTGATATTATCCGCACCGACGATTGTAATTGTGGCCGGATCATGGAAACGGACAATCCTCTGAGAGTATTCATTGTCCGCAATTTGCACATCCGAAGTATCTCCGTAATTTTCTTCGTAAGCGACAGATCCGGTTTGACGATTGTATTCATCGACATCTCTTCCATTCAGATTCTCTTCAACATACACGGAAGTAGGTTGTTGGTTGTGACTTTCTTTTGTCGTTTGCTTCGTTTCTTTTTTTGAAGAGTAATATATATCATCAAAAAACACGTCATCCTGGGAACTTGCAGAAACTGCACCGAGAAGCATAAGCAACGTAAAATAAAATTTGACAGTTTTCATGACTTTTGTTTTTATTGATTGTGAACATCTAAAATATAATATCAAATACTAAAGAAAGCAAAGTTACAAAAATAAAAAAGAAAGAGCAAGTTATTCATTCATTTCTCATTTAATTATTGAAAACTTTAAATTCTAACATCCGATTTCACTTCAAAAAGTGTGCAACTATTTCAGAAGTTTAGAGTATTTTCTGATGATATGGTTTAAATCCACCGGAATAATTATGTGAAGTCAAGATAATCAAATTGGTTATCATACAGTTACGTTATAATCTATCAGATA
>JAVBSK010000396.1:0-6178 GCA_031556755.1 Bacteroidales bacterium
ATTATCTTCTCAAATTCTACACAAAATTAGAAATTTGTTGATAAAAAACAAATTATACCTCAAATTAATTCTAAAATATGTCAATATACCTATGATCTGGCAATTTAACCATATCCTTACCTTGACAGTTTCACTTTGATATTGATTCCGAAACTGGACTTGGAGTTCGGGTAGGCAGTTGCCGAAACTAAAGGCTGGGACATCATCCTATCGAAAAACGCCTGAACGGAAATCATCCTGCTGAGATTATAATCCGCTGTTATTTTAATTGTCGTGTTTGAATTTCCACTTGTCCCCTGCGAAAAAGCATCTTGTATTTTACGGATGAGCGATTGCATTTTTTGGTATGAAAAATCAGCGGAAAGAGTCAGGTCATTACTGAATCCGGATCCTCCGGTAGCTTTCATTTTCAATACTTTATTAAATTCCGTCAACTTGTAACCAACACCAACAACAAAACTATTTGTAGTCGATTCCACAATCTGGTATGAAGAGACATTCAAATTCACATTACGTGTATTCTTCATTTCCAGTTTCATTGACATATTGCTCTTAAAAGTGGCATTCAATCCGATCAACGGAGCAAAAGATTCATTGATCGAAGCCGCCGAAATATCGTATGGAGAAGAGGGAGTCGGATTATTTGTCAGAACATCCTGAATAAATCCAAATCCATTGTCCACATTATCAGCCTGCACCCAACTCTGGTAAGAAGCGTAATTACCTATCAAATAACGACATTGGTAATCATGCATCAATGTAAAGTTTTTGAAATACCGGTTGATAAAATCCAATTGCATCAACCCGTCATAAGTAATTTTCCAGTTCGGTAAAATACTTTTCAAGGATGGAAAAGGCGACAAAGAAGTCGTATTCGGATTTTTATTCAAATAAGCGGAAATGAATGCAGGAAGCAGAACATCCATCGAATTGAGAGTCAAATCTCCATTGGCCGGATTAAATGGATCTCCTGGATTGACTGTCTCACTCCGTCCGACAAATCCTGCATCGGGATACTTACTTTGATTATATGTTTTCTCCAACCTGCTCTTGATAATATTCCTGTTATCTAAGAATGTTTCAAATGCTTTGGAATAATATCCGTTTTCCGCAGTACTGTTTTCCAATGAAGTACCAATAGCGACTGTCGTCATTTCAAACATACCGCTCAACTTTTTATTGACTCCTCCGTAATTATTATAAACATAAATTTCCTGCCGGTCAGTAACCGAACGTTTAGCATTCAAATCTATTTTGAATCCGACAAAAGGTTCCAATGTCGCCTTGAATGTAAAGGTCTCATTGGAATTAAACATCGCCGGCGTAATATTATCTTCATTCTCCGTAATCAACCAATTTCTATCCAAAGCTCTGTCAATATAACTTTCATCGGTAAAACCAAAGGCAAAATCAAGTCCGGGAGCAGCTCCCATATTGGTCCTACCCTGTCCGAAAGCATCTCCCACATCGGGTCTGAAATTCGGGAGATTCAACCCTTGCCGTACGCTGTAAGAGAATCCGGCAGATCTCACCATCATAGCTCCCCTTGCAGCCACCTGAGCGACTTTATACCATCTTTCTTCATCAAGAGGAGGCATCTGAGTGACTATTACTTTCAATTTGACTGAGTCTTTGTTCGATATTTTAATGGCATTATTATCCATTACTTTATAACTCAAAGCATACAACTTACCGTCTGCTCCGCGAGCCGTTACTCTGATCCGTTTGTTATTCAGTCTGTGTGAAACCATCGTCGCCGAATCAAGATTTAAAGACACTTCCGTCTCATATTTCCTCGGTTCTTTTTTCACCGGACCTCCGGATTTCTGACTGGCGGGAGTATTAGCCGATGCAGGACGTTTCATCACAAACTTCTGATTGACTTTCTTCAGGAAATCCGATTTGTTATATAAATTCAATAAATTGAACGATACATTGTTGATAGAAAATGTTCTTTCATTCGCAATAATATTTCCCAAATCAATATTTCCTTCCAGTTCGGCACCTTTGTCCCAATTGTATTTGGCATTATATGTCAAACTCGCAGTAATAAAATCCAATACCGGTATTGACCGGAACGGAACATTGTAAGTTGCATTGAAAGTTTGAGCATAAGACAATGGGGTTCCAAAATCCATGATACTTTGCCAGACGGAATCTTTCCAAACCATATAATCGTCCCGGTTCATTTCCTTATTCACCTGTCGATGGGCGGCATCTATCCTAGCCTGAGTCCCCGTCTGTAAACTCATATTCAAATTTTTAGTCAGATTCCATTGCAGTCCGAAACTCCTGTTCCAATAAAAATCTTCTCTGTAAGAAGGTTTAATCACGTATTCTCCACCCAGGTTATTCAAATCTTTTAATTGCAACTCATAGTAATTCCGCGTCAATTCCGTATTGAATGTAAGACTATTCGGAAGATAATTCAAGTCAAATTCCCGGAGAAACTTGGTCGAACCTGTTTTATTTTCCATGTTTTTGAACGGAGCGAAAGGTTTCACATAAGGAGAATAGGCGTAACCCAAGCCCAGGCGGGTATCTGTATTCGTCTCGTATTCAATTGAAGGATCACGTTTTTTATTTTCCGCATAAGAATAACTGAGGTTGAAATTATCCGGATCCCAAGGCATCGGATTCTTACTTTTGATTCCGACTTTGACGTTATTGAAATTGATGCTTTTTGTCGTCATTACATCCTGCGAAAAATTATTGATAGAATCTCTTTCCTGTTTACTTCCTGCGGCATCCAGGGCTTCTTTCAGGAGAACATCCTGATCCAATGGATTATATTTGGGACTTGAAACCTGTTCCGAATAAGTATAATACACAGGCATCGATACTTTAGCCTTTTCCGGGAATATTTTTCCTAATTCTACGTTGGCTGAAATATTGTATTGATAGAAATCATCCAGACTACGCTCCATAATACCCTGTTCGAGAGAACCGAATCCGGCGCTGATGGTACGTCCCGCCAGGTTGACCGAACCTAGATCGGAGAGAGCCACATTCAGGTTGGCATTGGCCGCCCATCCCCCGTCTTCATTAAATTCCGTGACGCGTAATTCGTTGACCCAAACCTCTCCCGATTTCGGAGCAGCTCCATTGTTACGGACACCAATCATAATCACTTTGATGTTCGAGAGCGATGGATTACCCACAACCGTCACCTGGTTTTTCGGTTTTTGTGGATCATTTTCCGTATAAGGCGTATAATAATTGACAGTGGAAGCTGTTTTTCGTTTTTCTTTATTCCGGTTCAGTTTCAGGTTGGTCAATAGTTCAAGCGGAAAATCAAACATATTTTCTTCCGGCCAGACCGCTTTCTGATCAGCAGTATTATAAGAACTATAAGTACCCGCCGGAGTTAATACCAAGGGGATCTCATATTCGTAATAATTATTCTTGTAATCGGAACCCAGGCGCAAGAAAACAGACAATTCATTATTTTGTAAATCCGTATTATCATCGATGAATTTCTCCGCATGTACAAACATCTGCAACCGTTTGTATTGCCGGGTATCCAGTCCCGCCGTTTGATATACCGCTTTGGCATCCCCTCTTTCCAGATTTTTAACTTTCAATGACATCGCTTGTTCATTTTCCTGTCTCAACTGAGGTTCTCCCGGATCAAAAATTCGATTTACACCTGGAGGAAGTACATAATTCACTGGTTTCCTGTCGGAGTTTTCTTCTATATTGACCGTCGACATATCAATCACCCCCGTCTGAACAGGCTGTACGCCCGGTTGCGCCAGACTCTGTGTATACGTTCTCCATCCTCCCCGAACCAATTCAAACGTACCAAAACGAAGAATGACAGAATCCTCAAAATTAGTCAGATACATCCGCATGAACCGGATGGTTTTGAAATCCCTGATATCTCCTATTTTCTTAGTAAAATCTTTAATCGGTATTTTGAACTGATACCAATCGACATTCGTTTCTTCCCCATTGCGCAGTTTTACCAAAGCTGTCCTTTTGTCCGTTACATATTTTCCGGTTCCCACCTCCAACTTGTCAGGGGTCAATTCCACTTTGTATTGGAAATATTTTTCATATTCATTGAGAGTATTATCCTGATTAATATCTTCCACATCAGGAGTCACTTTGGAAGAAGTATTATAATCCTCCGAAGCATCCTCAGAGGCGGCGGAATTACCTTCCGTTCCCTTATACCTCTTATAACGATACAAAATCGATCTTTCTTCCCGGTCATAATCTGAACCCCTATAATGATGATACAGGTCTCCGGACGGATCATTGAAAGGGGAGAACCGGTCTTCTTTCATCTGTTGCCATAAATCCGGATTCAACTGATCTTCTAATTGTCTCAGATATTCTACATAAGTAGGAAAAACCGTTTCTTCAGCAGAACTCAAGCCATTCAGCCCTACATCCTGTAACTTCCGTTTTGTCGGGTCGGCGTCAAAAGCATAAACCGTAGATTGTCTCGTCGGCACTTTCCCCCAGACAGTCTGAGTAACTGCAGAAGTATCCCCATTAACAGGCAATCCATTCTCAAAGAATTTTTTCTCATCCTTCAATATATCTTCCGAAATTTCTCCCAGGTTAAAATATAAATCTCCACCTTTATTGGTATGATCATAGATGAAAGGATCCATCAACCAGAATTCGATGTATTCGATATTCGCAGCTTCAAAGTCAGTTTGACTTTTTTCCATCTTCCGCATAATCCCCCCCCATCTTTTCTCCGGATTTGTCAAGTATCCCGTATTGCGATCGACATTTTCCGCATCCAGATTGTAAGGTCCTCTTTCCTTAGGATAATATGCCAGGTTGAATATAGGTAACATAGCCGATTCCGTGTAAGATAGCTCTTTGTTCGGAAACAATTCCTTTTCAGACACCTCTCTCACATAATGGCTGGACAATTGTTCTACATCCGCCTTGATATGAGTAGGCGTCAGGGAATTTCTTTGCCGGGTAAACAATGGGTCTATCGAATACCAGGCCAACAACGAGCGATTGATGCCATATTCAATATCATTCGACTTGGTCGCCTCCGGAAAATGAGGAGGGGTTCCGTCTTTGGCGTCATCATTCGGTGTACTCGCCAGGAACCAGGAATAGGGCGAACGCAAATCATAAGTTACTTTACTCCTCTCAAAATCATCTATATAAGAATGATCCCCACCATATTCGCTCTTGTAATGACCTGGGATAAGTTGGGCGAACTCAGCGCTGAAATTAATCTGGGAAGGGGCGGTCAGTTCCAATAGAGGTAATTTATCCAGCATATTGGTGAGCCATTGCGATTCCGTTTTGAAGTTTGTATTGAATCCGTAAATCGTATTATTAATGGATTCATCTCCCATATTCACTTTCATTGTAATAGGCATTTCACGCAGGTTCATCACTGTCGCTCCGATATTGAAATCAGGACTGAAAGCATATTCTAGGTTCAATCCCGTCAAAGTCTTCCGTTGCATTCCATACATGGATTGTCCTTCCAGGGAAACGCTGACCGGCGCACCAGAGTCCGCAATGTGCTGGCTCAAAGTCACTTTTCCGCCTATATAATCTACAGTATAATCAACACCTTCTTTCAACACCTGACCGTTGGAAGTAACACGAACCGATCCCTTGGCGACATTATATGTTCCCAGATCGATATCTCCTCCGGAACTTCCCGAACCCCGATATTCCCCCCTCAGGATAAATTTATTTTTTTCTGCACTTTGCCGGGCTACCGTCAAGGTAGAATCATAAAGTTCCTGATAGACATATTTTTTAGCGATTTCAGGATTATCAAATTCATCAAACAAGTGAGAACCAAAGGGTTCGACTACCGGAAATATGATTTTTCCCGTTTGGGATAACACTGTATAATTTTCCACATAATCAAAAAAACCGTCAGGATACGGATTATTTTTCGCATCCAATCTATCCAGATTCATTACCCTGATCAACAGTTGATTGGCGATTTTTCCTTCAGGAATATAATTGAGATAAACACCGGTAGTATCGTTGAGATACAAAACATCCAGTTTGAATTTATCAGGTTGTAAAGAATAAGTATTCAATGAATAAACATTTTTCATCATCAAATTCCAAAACGGGGAAGATGGAGACATGGCCGTACCTTTCAACAATTTAAGGTATATAGTCTGACCTGGGTTCTGTGAATTGTCTTTAGAAAATTCCCCTACCTGAT
>JAVBSK010000233.1:0-5120 GCA_031556755.1 Bacteroidales bacterium
TCCGTCATTGTTGAAATCGGCTACCAGGATATTGGTTTTATTGATGGGTGCGAGTACTGTTTGAGCGGGAGATGCATATGTAAAATCCGGAGATTGCGTCTCCGGATTAATCGTATTGTAATAAACATCAGCATATCTTGACCAATCGTCGCCATGGCCTGTAATAACAATGTCTAAAGTGCCATCGGCATTCAGATCGGATAAAACGGACTGACCTTGCCAGGCTCCAAGTAGGTTAGTGGGCGTAATGTTTTGAAAACTACCGTCCTGATTGTTTTTATGCAGGGAGATACCTCTTGATTTTGTTGACCAACCGGTATGAAGTAAATCCAACCAACCGTCATTGTTGATGTCTCCAAACATAACCGAACCGTTCGCCACAGGACTGGAAAAAGGATTTCTTTGTAGAATGAATTGCCCGTTTCCATTGTTATTCCTGTATAAGTCGACACTTCTGTCAACATCATCACGATACATGATAACTAGATCGTTATATCCGTCGTGATCATAATCTCCGACAGTAATGGTATTGAAATACATCTCGTCGCAAAACTGGCGGAATCCGGTATTATAGACCTCCTTGAACAGATAATTGCCCTCAGAACCTAAATTGCGGTAAAGTTTAATATATTTCTGACTTTCCGGGAATCTCCAGTCTCCACCTCTGCCGACGATCAATAAATCCAGGTTTCCGTCATTGTCATAATCGAAAAATACGGAATTGGTCCAGACAGATTGCTGTATTTTTGCTTCATATTCCTGAACCAGAGAGAAAGTGCCGTCTCCGTTATTTTTTACCAGGACAGCCATTTCGTTCCACATGTGCCAGTCGGCAGGAGCCGGTTCTGCACTTTGTTCCGGAACGTATTTTCCGGGACCATCATAATCATATTTGAACCAATTGAAATCAGCCTTTCCGGCATCAGCAAGCGTATTGTATGAATAGACGCCGACACGGGCTCCTTTCCAATCACTTTCTCCTTGTTTGAATGGTTCTTTGCAAGCAACATAATCTGTCCCGTTAAGACTATAATAGAACTGATTCTGATTAGTATATGTATTCAGCACAAGTTTGAATACTACCACATTCTCTGATATTTCTTTGATTTGGGAAACATTACCTCCTGATTCATAATAAATGTACTTTTTCCCATCTTTCTTTTCTATTCCAATCGCATTGTATTGATTTCCGATACAATGAAGACCGGCGCGTTGTCCGTTTTCCATGTTTGAACCATCGAGTTCACAGGAAGTTTCTCCATAGAATCCCATCATTTTTTGTGTGAATAGATTACGGGATTCTCTCAGTTTGGAGGCTTTCAGAGCTTCTATTGTTAAGTAGCCCAGACGTGTAGTCAGAGACCACTTTTCATTTGCCGGATTATGGTTGAATTGCCACTGGAGAGATAATGTTGAGTCTGAAAAGTCGTCGCTGGTCTGGGGAGCGGCAGCAACGACCGTTTTGCCTGTGTTTGGTTTTTGCCAGATTTTTACCGGTTCTCCGATTCCGTTTTCATCATAATCGACTCCAATGACAGGAAATCCGTCTTTCCATGTGACAGGTTGCAGATGGACAACACGTCCCAACGTATTGGTCGATTGGAAATGATAGAACCACCATTCACCGTTGGGAGTATCGACCAAAGCGCCTTGATGAGGCCCGTTGATTTTGCCTGAGCCTTGTTCCAGTACAGTCTTCTTTTCATAGGGTCCGTAGATATTCTGGGAACGCATGACTGTTTGCCATCCTGTAGAAACGCCTCCTTCCGGAATACTGATATAATAATATCCGTCTTTCTTGAATAATTTGGTACCTTCGGCAGTTGGGCCTTTGTAGACTTCCACGCCATTATCTAACAATTGAGTACCATCCTTAGCCATTTTATGAATGATGATAGGCCCTCCTCCCAGTTGACTTCTTCCGAGGTAAGCATCGCCGTTGTCATCCCAGAGCGGACAGGGATCTTCCCAGCCGCTGATATTTTTTACATGCACCAGGGGCGCCCATGGACCCGATGGGTTGACTGCGTTCGACATGAAAAGACCTTCTTCCGGAGTACAGAAATAAACCCAGAATTTCCCGTTGTGATGGCGTATGGATGGAGCCCAGGAACCGTTTCCATATCGCTCCATTGTATTGTATTTCGGGAAATCCAGATGGTTATAGATTTGACTGATGATTTTCCAATTGACCATATCTTCTGATTCAAGGATCTGCATTCCTATGAAATGGAAATCGGAAGCTGTCATGTAATATTTTTCTCCGACGCGGATCACATCCGGATCGGAATAATCGGCATTCAATACGGGATTGGCAAAAGTTCCGTCGCCTAAATCGCCCCAACGATTGTCCAGAGATTCTTTCAGATACCATTGGCTGGAGGTGGAAGCTCCCAAATCCTGTCCTCCGTAAAATAATCCCATGTATCCGTTGTTCGTGAAATCAGCCAAAACTGGTCGGGCGCGATGCGAACCCGGAAATAAATTTTGAACTTTTTGATCTTGACTTCCTAGACGGTGGAAAGTTGTCGGAGTCTGGGACAATAGATTTGATGATAACATCCATAGAAAAAAGAAAAGTACAGTTGTCTTTTTCATGAGAATTTTTGATATTTGATAAATAAAATGAATGAATTAATTTCATATCACAAAGTTAGCCGTAGGAAAATAAAAAATGAGGAATCTTTTTTTCAAAAAATACAACAATTGTTTCAATCATTCACTCTGAAAAATAATCGGCAAAGGCCAGAACAGATAAAGCAATGATACGGAGGATGCTTTTTTGAGTACTATTGTCGATGTATTTTACATTTGATATATGTAAATAGCCTGATGTGTAGATGTGGAATAAATGTTAAAAATTATTTTTTACATGTTTTTCTGATTTAACTGCATTTTTTGAATAAATAGATATGTCTAACTTTGCACCAAAATTTAATTGCCATGAAGAATAATAACAACAATTCTTATTTATTACTTATCTCCCTGGTTTCTGCAATGGGAGGATTGCTTTTTGGTTACGATTGGGTGGTTATCGGAGGAGCTAAACCTTTCTACGAAGTCTTTTTTGGAATTCAGAATTCAGAGTTTATGCAAGGTTGGGTAATGGGTAGCGCCATCCTGGGATGTTTGATTGGCGTGATGGTTTCCGGAACCCTTTCCGACCGTTATGGACGCAAACCATTGATGGTGGTTGCTTCGCTCATTTTCATTATCGCTGCCATTGGCACTGGTATTGTGAATACTATTGACTGGTTCATTTTCTACCGTGTCTTCGGAGGTATCGGTATCGGTATCGCTTCCAATCTTTCTCCCATGTATATAGCGGAAGTTTCCCCTTCCCATGTCAGGGGTAAATTTGTATCTATCAATCAACTAACTATTGTTATAGGGATTCTTGCCGCTCAGATCGTCAATTGGATGATTGCTGATCCTATCGCTCCCGGTGAAGATATTCTCAGTTCGTGGAACGGACAAATGGGTTGGCGTTGGATGTTCTGGGCAGGAGGTGTTCCCGCTGTCTTTTTCTTCCTGATGATATTCATTCTTCCGGAGAGTCCGCGTTGGTTGGCGACTCAGGAAAAATATGAGAAAGCAAGCAAAATCTTGTCCCGTATTGGAGGAAAGGCGTATGCCAAACAAGAAATAGATGCTATTCAATCGGCAACAGGTGCAGTCAAGGAAAAAGTGAATTATAAACTTTTATTTCAAGGAAAAATGCCTAAAATATTATTGATTGGAATTGTCATCGCTGTTTTCCAGCAATGGTGCGGAATCAATGTGATTTTCAACTACGCTCAGGAGATCTTTTCTGCAGCAGGTTATGGTGTATCCGATATTCTGTTCAATATAGTTATTACGGGAGTGACGAACTTGGTATTTACTTTTGTCGGTATGTATACCGTTGATAAAATTGGACGTAGGGCTTTACTTTTGTTTGGAGCTGCCGGACTGGCCGCTATTTATGCCGTTCTCGGAGCATGCTATTATTTCGAGATAACAGGAATGTTTGTGTTGATTATGGTTGTTGCGGCTATTGCCTGTTATGCCATGACCCTGGCGCCGATCGCCTGGGTGGTTATTTCCGAAATATTTCCGACTAAAATCCGTGGGATGGCCATGGCGGTCGCCACTTTCTCACTGTGGACGGCTTGTTTCATTCTGACCTATTCATTCCCCTTACTAAACAAAGGCTTAGGCTCTTACGGAACATTCTGGTTGTACGGTATTATCTGTGTGCTGGGATACATATTTATCTGGATCAAATTACCTGAAACCAAAGGGAAATCATTGGAAGAAATAGAAAACGAATTAACAAAATAGTTAGCAAATTAATCGGTTGACGAGTTAGTACTTTTAGCAACTAACTCGTCAACTTGTTAACAGGTTAACATGTCAATTAAAAAATGATATGGAAAAAATAACAGCTTATTTAATTCAATCGACAGTGACGGAGCCGGGCATTGTACGTGCCTGGGAAGAGATTATTCAGTTGCCTACTTACCCTATCGGGGCGGAAGAAAAGAACCCTATCTTCCTTGAAAAACGGGTTTACCAGGGCAGTAGCGGTTCTGTATATCCTTATCCGGTAGTGGAAAAAATATCCGATGAGAAGGTGGATAAGCCCTATAGGGCTGTTTTCCTGGAAAACGAATACCTGAAAGTGATGATCTTGCCCGAATTGGGAGGACGTGTTCATATGGCATATGATAAAGTGAAAAAACGTCATTTTGTATACTACAATCAGGTTGTTAAACCTGCTCTGGTGGGATTGACCGGTCCATGGATTTCCGGCGGTATTGAATTCAACTGGCCGCAACACCACCGTCCAAGTACGTTTTTGCCGACCGACTCCTCTATTGAGGAAAACGCCGACGGCAGCAAAACCATCTGGTGTAACGAAGTGGAACGAATGTTCCGCACCAAAGGTATGCAAGGGTTTACATTACATCCGGATAAAGCCTATTTGGAAATTAAAGTAAAAATATATAACCGTAGCCCATTTCCGCAGACATTTCTGTGGTGGGCGAACCCTGCTGTAGTCGTGCATGACGACTATCATTCCGTTTTCCCACCCGATGTACATGCTGTTTTCGACCATGGGAAACGCGATGTATCTA
>JAVBSK010000126.1:0-6617 GCA_031556755.1 Bacteroidales bacterium
CAGATACAAAAAGCAAACCTGAAGTACGGAATGTTTATCCATTACGGAATCAATACTTTTCTTGGACAAGAATGGACTGACGGTAGCTATCCGGCATCAGCATATAATCCTGATCTGGAAACGCTTGATCCGGAATCATGGGTGAAAGCTGCTTATGAAGGCGGAATGAATTTTGTCGTGTTGGTGACCAATCATCATGAAGGCTTTGCTTTATGGAATACCGCTGTCGGAACTTATAATATTAACAACACCGGTCGGGAGGGCGATAAACGTGACATTGTAAAAGAAGTTTCGGATGCTTGTAAAAAATACGGTATCAAATTAGGATTATATTATTCGGCGTGGGATAGGAATTGGGATGCTAACCATACCATGGCGAATACAGGTTTGGATAAAGTGGCTCTTAATCAGCTATATAACGATTTTGCTTTGGATCAGATAACAGAATTGATGGACGGTCGTTATGGAGATATTTGTGAATTTTGGATTGATGGCTCTTGGGTGAAGAGAAACGAAGATTGGGAATTTCCCCGACTTTATAACCTTGTGAAAACGTTGCAACCTGCTTGTCAGTTTGGAGTTAATTTGACCATACAGGGAGTTACTCCCGATCAGATGCAAGGAGGTGAAAATATTTACTTCTTCCCCAGTGATTTCAGATTGCACGATCCAATGTTCACCAAAAAAGGAGCGAATGCGGATCCTAAAATATATACGCATGATGGAAAAGAATACTATTTGCCTTTTGAAGCAACTATATGTATCAATAATTCTTGGTTTTGGACTGAAAATCAAAACAAGTCAAGCGTTAAATCAGCAGAATACATCAAAGATGCATACAATCACATGGTTGACCAAGGAAACACTTTAGTGATGAATTTGGCACCGGGTAAAAACGGACTATTGAACAGTTTCGATATTGAAGGTTTGTATGCCGGAGCCCGTGTACTCGGTATAGCCAGAGGTGGCGCAACCGGATCTTGCAATACAACAACAGATGAAGTGATGGGTCAGGCTTATGTTGATACGGTTAATCGAAAAATCATATTGCAAAATAAAAAAGACGTGGCGCTTCAAGTAGCTATTTATAATGCAACGGGATTGAAAGTAAAAGAGATTGCATTGAATTCAAACGGAGAGAAATCTGTGGATGCATCCGGTTTGTGTGGATGTTATATTGTGCGTTTTAATGAAGAAAATGGAAGCTCGCACACTGAAAAAATACAGATTCCTTAACAAAAATAAAATGAGGCTGTCTCAAAAGTAATTTGCACCATCATTTCGAGCATAGCGAGAATTGAAAATCAGCGGAGCTAAATCTAAATCTTTGTTTTACGTCTTGTAACACATATAAGATTTCTCCTTTCAGTCGAAATGACGAAAATTTCGGACTTTTGAGACAACCTCTTGCAAAGATTCACCCATAGTTCGCAATTATCTAAAAAATAACCTATATTTGCAATTCAGAAATATTAATTCTGATTAAAATTCAAAAAATCATGAATAAAATTATTTCCGATAAATTGCCGCAATTAATTCAACTTTGCAAAAGTTATAAAGTTGAATCTTTATATATCTTTGGCTCTGTAAATACAGAGACTTTCCGACCTGATAGTGATGTCGATTTTTTAATTACATTTGGGGATGTCGATTTGTTTGATTATTTCGATAACTATTTGGATTTAAAAGAAAAGTTGGAAGAAATATTTAAACGACCGGTTGATTTAGTTGAAGAAAAAACGGTCAAAAATCCGGTACTTCGTCGTTCGATTGATAAAAACAAATTGTTAATTTATGGACGAGCGAGTTGAAAAGTGGTTATATGATATCTTATTGTCCATAGACGAAATTGAAGGATATTTTCTATTGGAAGAAAAAACTTTTGAAATATTTCGTCAAAACCTTTTATTAAAAAGAGCTATTGAGCGGAATTTAGAAATAATTGGAGAAGCTGTCAATCGCATATTGTCAAGGAATCCTGAAATAAAAATTGACAATGCCCGAAAAATAGTTAGTTTGAGAAATCATATTATTCACTCATACGATAATATTTCGGATGAAAACATTTGGGCTATTGTGATTAATCATATCCCAAAATTAAAAATTGAAGTAGATACTCTTCTTAAAGAGTAAGTAAAATTTCATGCTATATCTGTAATTTCCTCAACCACCATTTTACACTCTTCAGGGGAAAAGTCCATAATTTCCTAAAATACTACAATCCTTTCATTTTTTGAAACGATACGGATTTTATGTCTTAAATAAAAAACTTTATTTTGTAGTATAGAATCTATATGAAATTCAAAAGTTAAGAATTACATGAAAAAAACTATTCTCTCTGTCTGTTTAGCTGTATGGTGCGCCAGCCTTTTTGCACAATCTCTGACGACTTCAGACCCATTGCTGCAACGAACTTTTGAATGGGCGAAAACGACTGCTCTCAGTTGTGTCGGAGCTTCTACCGATCCTGTAGGTCCATGGTATGAAGCATCATTGCCCCAACGGGAAGCTTTTTGTATGCGTGATATATCCCATCAGTGTAATGGAGCAAGTATATTAGGATTGAATAAAGAAAACTTTAATATGTTTGCCAAATTTGCGCAAAATATATCAGAATCAAAAGATTGGTGTACTTATTGGGAAATTAATCGCTACAATAAACCGGCTCCGATTGATTACCGCAACGACAAGGAATTTTGGTATAATCTGAATGCTAATTTTGATGTGTTGGATGCTTGTTATCGAACTTATTTATGGACAGGAGATTCACGCTATATTAATGATAAGGCTTTTTTGACGTTTTATGAAAAAACAATGACTGCTTATATCGACAGATGGCAGTTACAGGTAAATAAAATTATGGATCGTCCCCGGTTCATGAATGCTCCTGTTCCGTTTAACAGTGAGGACAATTATCATAAATGCCGCGGATTGGCTTCTTATGTGGAGAATTTTGAAGGACTGAATGTAAGTGCCGACTTATTGGCTTCAATTTATCGGGCATGTATTTCGTATTCGGAAATTCTGAAATTAAAAGGTGATGTAAAAGCCTTGAACCGATATATTTCAATGGCGGAAGATTATGTTGCTTTGTTTGAAAATAAATGGTGGGATGACTCTAATAAATTATACAACACTTTCTATACGGAACAAAAAGAGTTTCACAAAGGAGAAGGAGAGACGTTTATCTTATGGTTTGGTATTCCTAAGAATGCAGCTCGTATTCATTCTACGTTAACACATATACTGTCGATTGACTGGAATATTGAGAATTTATCTTATTTTCCTAAAATGCTTTATGATTACGCTTGTTATCAGGATGCGTATAATGAACTTATCGCGTTACCAACTATGGAACGGAGTGAATATCCTGAAGTTTCTTATGGCGTAATGGATGGCATTGTTTCCGGTATGGCAGGAATAGAAGCTGATGCGAGAAAAAAGCAAATCACGACGTTGCCTCGATTGACATCCCAAACCGAATGGATGTACTTACAGAGAGTGCCTGTTTTAGGTGGAACTATTTCTGTTCGTCACGATCATACCAATCAAACAACTTTCGAAAATCATATAAATCAACCCATTGTATGGAAGGCTGCTTTTCCGGGAGTATATGCCAGTATTTCTTGTAATGGAAAGTCCCTTCCTGCGATTACAGAAACGGATATACTTGGGAATATGTACTCGTATGTTGAGATTGAAGTAAAATCAGGAAAGCAAGCTATTGCCATGTGTAAATAAAATTCAAAAATAATGAAAACTAAATTTTTTTTATTCATATTTCTATTTTGTATTGCTTTTCGATCAGTGAATGCCCAATGGTCTGTAAAAGAAAGTGAGTTGCAGAATAATTTATTATTGGAGGAAATCCATCAGACTGAACCACAATTAGTACATATTTTCCCCGATAAGGAATGGGATCAGAGTAATTTTGCTTCTGCTGAAGATATGGAGTGGTTCAAAGATGCTAAATATGGAATGTTTATACATTTTGGATTAAGTACACTTAAAAATACAGAGCTCAGTTGGGGAATGATTTTCGACCGGAAAATGCCGGATAAAGCCGGTGATGGTTTGTATACAAAGGATGTCTGGTCTAAATTCCCGGATTCTTTGTTTTTGGAAAAATTCAATAGGAAAGAATTGAGCGATTTAATCAAAAAATCAAAAGTAAAATATCTGGTAGTAGTTGCTAAGCACCATGATGGATTTCACTTGTGGGATACTAAGTATTCGGATTTCAAGTCAACGAATACACCTTATGGAAAAGATTTTGTTCGTGAAGTGGTTGATGTTTGTCATGAAGCCGGAATAAAAGTAGGCATTTATTATTCACAAAGAGATTGGTATCATCCTGATTATTGTCCTGTCGATCCGGAAACCGCAGATTGGATTCCTAATGCTCCTCATTTTGCAGCTAAAAGCGGAATGGAAGCAAAACCTGGGAAAAACCATCAGAAATACATTGATTACCAGTTTAATGCTATTCGGGAATTATGTACAAACTATGGAAAGATAGATATTTTCTGGTTTGATGCTGCCTATTGGAACGGAATGTTTCCTGCTTATATGTGGGATGCGGAAAACCTTACCCGTATGATTCGAAAATTACAACCGGGTATAATAATTAATAACCGTACGGGTCTGCCGGGTGATTTTGATACTCCGGAACAACGAATAGGAATTTTTCAAAAAAATCGTGCCTGGGAAACTTGTATGGCTCTATGTGATACATGGTCGTATACCCCTTCCAGAGTCAAAAAATCATCGGAAATATTCCATGGATTACAATCAACATCTGTCAGAAATGGTAATTTTCTGGTAAGTTGGGGCATGAAATGGGACGGCTCCTGGGATGAAACACAAAAAGAAACATTTATCCAAACAGGTAAGTATCTGGAAAAATATGGTTATTCCCTTTTTAATACTCGCGGAGGATGGTGGATGCCGGAAGACTGGGGAGGTACGACTCTCAATAAAAATAAGATATATGTTCATATTGTACATAAACCTGATTCCGGGAAAATAGTATTGAATAAACGCCCTGATTTCAAATTGTCAAAAACTAAAATATTGGGCAATCAATTGATACGCCTGACAGAAACAGCAACTACTTATGAGCTTGATTTGTATGATGTTGTTTCTTTTGATGAGCCGCTGATAATAGAACTAACCGGTAAATAACGAATAATCATGAATAAAACAATTTTGTGCTTATTGATAGCACTACTTCCTATTTGCAAATTGTTTGCGGATAATTACCTGATATCAACCCCGAATACTTCATTATTTTTGGAGGGAAATAAAGGGAAAAGGTTGCATTTCCAATATTACGGAACTAAAATAGAATCGGCAGAGCAGGTTTATGACAGCGGATTGGCTTTATGGCAACCTGCTTATCCTGCATTTGGCATAGAATGCACCAATGAATCAGCGATACAAGTGACTCACGCGGATGGCAATATGTCGCTGGATTTATTATTAGATAGAGTTGAGACAACGGAAGACGCTGATGCCAAAACCTGGAAATTCGTACTTTACGATCCGGTTTATCCTTTCAATGTAACGGTCTGTTTCAAGGCTTTTTCTACGGTTGATGTCATAGAAACCTGGACGGAAATTGTCCATCAGGAGAAAAAGCCGGTTACGCTTTATCAATTTTCTTCGGCTTATATCCCGTTTCAACCCGGAAGAACCTGGCTTTCTCATCTGCATGGTACGTGGACGGCTGAAGCATCCCTTTCGGAAGAAGAACTGCTATCTGGAATCAAAATCATTAAAAATAAAGATGGCGTAAGAAACGGACAGAATGATAATCCTTGTTTGATGTTGTCGTTGGGAAGTGAACCCGCAGAAAACCAGGGAGCTGTTTTTGGAACCGTATTGGCTTGGAGCGGAAATTACGAACTTAAATTGGATACCGATCAGGGAAAAAGAACTTGCCTGTTTGCAGGAATGAATCCGGACGCTTCTCAATATACACTGATGCCTCGTGAATTATTTAAAACTCCCGAAGTGGCGATGACTTTCAGCATGGAAGGTAAGGGAGGGGTCAGCCGTAATATTCATCGTTGGGCGAGAAACTATAAATTGGCGCACGGAAATCAACAGAGAGATATTTTACTGAATAGTTGGGAGGGTGTTTATTTAGACGTCAATCAACCGGTGATGGAACAAATGATGGCGGATTTTTCCGGCTTGGGAGGCGAATTATTTGTAATGGATGATGGTTGGTTCGGAAATAAGTATGCCCGGAAAACAGACTCTTCCGGATTGGGCGATTGGGAAACCGATCGTGAAAAATTGCCGGAAGGTATTGAGGCGCTGGTTGCTTATGCGCAAAGCAAGAATTTGAAATTCGGCATCTGGATAGAGCCGGAAATGGTCAATAGCAAAAGCGAACTGTATGAGAAACATCCTGATTGGATTATTTGCCAGGACAATCGTGCGCCTACAATGACACGGGGCGGTACGCAAATGGTGTTGGACTTATCCAACCCGAAAGTGCAGGATTTTGTATTCGGAGTAGTAGATAATCTGTTGACTAAATATCCTCAGATTGCTTACATCAAGTGGGATGCTAATATGTCGTTACATAATTATGGTTCTTATTATTT
>JAVBSK010000169.1:0-8559 GCA_031556755.1 Bacteroidales bacterium
GCAAGCGCCATCCAGGATACGTCCCAATGGCGATTTTTGTCCTGTCATCCGGGCTAACTGTCCGTCTGCGCTATCATAGGAATTAGCCCAGATCAACAAGCATATTCCCAGCAAGTTAATCCAAATGTTTTCAAAATAATAACAGATGCCGGCGGCGACACCGATGAAGATGGCGGCTATCGTGATCTGATTGGGAGTAACTCCTATCTTATGAAAGAATAAAGCCCAGTGATAACCGATAGGGCGATAAAAATGAATATCAATAAATTCTTCCGTATCAAGAGACTTCAGCGTTGATTCAAGCGATGGCAACTGTTTTTTTTCGGATGTCATAAAGATTCTAGAAAAGCGGTTTGGTGATTCGTTTCGGTTATTTTATCACAGATACATTGGGCTATATATGGTGCGGCTGTTGTACGGCAAGGAGCAAAACTCGGCCAATCGTTGAAATCTATGATTCTGATATTTCCTTCTTCATCAATGACCCCATCCCCTCCGTATACGCACACATTCAGAACTTTAGCTGCACGGTTACAGATATTTTTCAATTCATTCAGGTCGAAGGGAGTTTCTTTGGCGTCTCCATTGATAACTTCCCATCCGAATTTACTGTGGCTGTTTATGTCCGGATAAAACCAGTGAAAGAAATCCGTACCCGAAACACCATAAAATTTCACAAGGTCTCCGACCAGATGTTCGTTGATTACGGCTGTTCTGATTCCTCTCAAGGCATATTCATTGAGTACGCTTTCCGCTTCTTCCTGGTTCCTGGTATAGGTTACATCCTCTCTGTGTATCGCGTGAAAATCTCCTCGTTTAATCCAGCATCCGGGTCCTAATTGTTCGCATTCTACGGGTAAAGGTTTATCTGTATCTACAATTATGCAGGCAGGATGAGGAATCTTGTTAGAAATGAGTAAACGCGTCATTTTTTCCCTGGTGCAATTTTCAATTCCGTAACCTGAGTTGATAACCAATTTTCCCTGGTCTTCCAGTTCCTGCAATTTTTTGATGCTCTTTTTATCCCTGGCCATATTGAATATGATATTAGCATCAATATGATTTTCTATGAATTCCTGTTCGGAATATGTTATGACCTCGTGGTCGGATCTTTTCAGATGCTCCACTACAAGATTGAATATGGCGGTATCATTCCCGATGTGATTGGGAGAATACTGATTCCCTCTTCTGATTCCTGCGATTATCATTGGTTTTGTAATATTTTTATGAAAGTAAAAATGCTTCTGCCTTTGCAATATCTCCTGCATGATCCACGTCCACTATTTTATCAAATGGAAAAGCTTTCAAACGCAAGCCGTCTGCAACCAGTTGTCGCTGATAATTACGCATTCTCGATACTCCGTTTTGCATACAATGATTCAGTGTTGTTATCGCTTTTTGGGAGAGACAATAAATACCTCCCGATATATATGGATGATTTCCGTTGGATTCATCCAGGAAACCTTTTATCATCTTGCTATTGGCATCAATGTCGACGTACAGAGGTTTCTCGTCATCAATAAAGCCCGTAACTGCCATCATTCCGTCGTTTTCTGTATCTTTGGAAAAAGCTTCTATAAATAGGGTAAATTCTTCTTCTCTGAAAATCGTGTCGACAGTTGTTAGACAAAACTTTCCTGTTTGGAGGAACCTGCTCAATTCAAAAAAACTATGCATGGAACTTGGTGTGGATTGCACTACCAGGTTCAGGGGAACATTTAATTTCATCCGGGAAAGATGGGATTGTACCGCTTTCATCTCATTATTTACAATGATACTGATGGATTCGGCATCATTTTTTAAAAAGATATCAATCAATCGATCAATCAAAGGAATCCCGTGTAACTCTACCAAAGGTTTTGGAAGGCTGATTCCCTCTTCTACCAGTCGAGATCCTTCTCCCGCTGCAATTATAGCATACTGCATAGTCAAAATTTAATAGTAAGTGGGCGCAAATTTGCAAAAAAAAGTGACTATAAGCAAATTCGAACACGAATATCAGTTCTTTTCTCCCCGAATCGTTTTCAGGTAGTGTAATATTTGATTTGATAATTGATCTGCCGGAGTTATTCCGGGGTCTTTTTCGTGGGACAGATTTGAAATCGACAGGTCGTAAATTGACAAATCATTCTTTTTCAGTCCAACCTTCATGTTGGCCTGAACGGAAGCTGCAATATATTCCAGAGGCAACACTTCATTGATGGTCAAATCAAAAAGGGCGTCATAATGTCTTGTTTGCAATTGCTCCAGGAAAGATTCTTTCAGCATCCCCCATTTATTTGTATGTTTTTTAGGATCAATGATGATATAATTTGTTGCAGAATAATCATGATTGTCTTTTTTAGACCTGTACATACAGATCGTAACGTTTTTTTTCAACTTTTCCAATTGATCTGCTAACTTGTTGATGGCATCGAACTCTTTTGTTTCGGACAAGAGTAAAACAGAATGAATTCTATCAATGTCAAGAAATGCATGCTTGCGACTTGTATTCCTGAGTATGGATTTTAATTTATTTCTAGCGATGAATTCAAACATAAAGATTTATCCTTAAAAGAGTATGTAGTTTCGTATTCAACAATATTCTTCCTGTAGTTGTTCTAAAAAAATCACTCTTTCATCCTTAACTTCATTCCGGCCATGATTGTATCGAATTTCAAATCAAAGATACTTTTCATTTCTCCGGCCATGGAAAAACCGCAGTTTTCACAGACTCCGGCGGTTTTACCCTGGCACTCATTGAGCCGGGTCCCATCAGACATGATAAAATTGGTAACCCAACAATGTTTCCTGAAGTTGTTATGTTTCATTAATTTCAATCCGGAAACGGAATTCATGATAGGATAACCGGTTTTTTTCTTTTTTATGATGAGATCGATGATTTCACAGCGGATTCGCCAATCCAGGAATAGATCCTCCGTTCCTTTATAAGGCGTATGGAAATTAAGGGAAATAGATTGAATATGAGGATTATTGCGGGCAAACTCAATGGTTTCTTCCACGGATTTGTAATTAAGCCTGTTAATGACCATATTTACGCTCAGCTTGGGATGATTTGCCGAAGATATGTTCTTCACCAATCTGTCGAAAGCTCCTTTTCCCCTGATTTCATCGTGATATGTTCCGATGCCATCCAGACTGACCCAAATGGAATCAGCTTTGCAATCCTGAAAGGGGAGTTGGGCGTTGGTGGTTACTGTTGCCGAATAGAATCCGATTTCTTTAGATAATCTGATGAGGCTATTTAGATTATATTCCCCTTGTTTCCAGAGAGTAGGTTCTCCGCCTTCGAAATCGACAAAACGGGAGCCTAATTGATAAGAATATTCCAATTCTTCTTTGATTTGTTGGTAAGTTTTGACATGAGGATTTTCTTGCTTGTAAACCGTACAATGCTTGCAGGCCAGATTACATTTATCTGAAATAAACAAGACGGTTTGCAGCGGGCTCTTTATTCCCAAAAACCGAGCTTTTACGAACCAGAGAGGAAGATATATGAGTGACTTTGACATTGGATTTATATGGATATTTAAATAAAAGACAGGATAATAATTATAAAACAAAAAAAAGAAAGCAGGTTACGAGCCAATAACCAACGTATCATGAACCAATCCAGACCAATGGATTTCATCCTTTCCCAGTTTCCCATTGGACCCATCCAAATCTGTGGAGTAAATGTTCGTTGTGGATTATAAAGAAACTCTTTCATGAGGTAATAAAGCGCGATTGCCAATGGCAACGTAAGTAAAATCAATAAATAATGCCACGATAAATAATCCAGGACAACTCCAAGGATGATACTCAGGTAAGATATGACTAACAAAATCAGAAGCGCTGCCAACATTCGCTTTTTGCTGCCGAGTAGTACTGCAAAAGTCATTTTCCCTACTTTTTTGTCCGGTTCATAATCCATAATAGCATGCGAATAAACAATATTTGCGACTAATAATCCTACTGGAATAGAAATGAAAATAATAGGCCAATCTATTGTTTCGCAAGAGGAATAATAAACGCCGGTCATCAATAAAGGGCCAAACATCAAGCCGATGACCAGCTCTCCTAATCCATGATAAGATAAACGCAAAGGAGCTCCGGAATAGGATATCCCGATTATTGCAGTAGCGATTGCGTAGTATAAAATGACTTCTCCCCGTTGAAGGAATATGATGAAACCCATACAAAGGGATAGAAAGCCGAAAGCCAGACAGGCTACAAGCAACTGTTTTATATTTGCTGCGCCGGAAGTCAGGTAATCACATTTTGCAATGCGCGCCCGAACGCCTTCCCGGGCTAGTTTATCCCTGAAATCTGTACCTTTTACTTTGTAATCAAAATAATCGTCGAATAAATTCATGGATAGATGTCCGAATACGACTCCCAGTATCGCCAGTATTCCCAAAAACAGAGAGAAGTTCTCACTGCGGGATGCCATACATACAGCTAATATGGCAGGTAAAATACTTTGTGGTAATGATTTGGTTCTCGAATTTTTGAACCAGAAACGCAATATATTCATGTTATATAAAACTAAGTATAATGATGAATATTAGGAATTAGGAATTACGAATTAAAAACATCTTTATTCCTTTTATTCTTTCTATTTATTCTACATTGTCTCAATAAGCAGACAAGAATAATCCGATGTCATTCGAAGGCATATTAAAGTGTCCTGCGACATAAGAATTTACAAGTTTGCCGGCATATAGGTAGAAGCCTGAATGAAAACCCTGATTCAAAGACAGGGCTCCCGATATCTCCGTCGGAGAGCTGTCATTGATGATAAGGGGTGTAAATATGTTACTCAAAGCCATTGAGGTTGTGCGGGCTACGCGACAACTTAAGCTGGGCATACAATAATGCAAGATGCCATATTTCTCAAAAATATAAGGTTGTTCTTCCGGTAAAAAGCAAGAGGTTTCGAAACATCCTCCCTGATTGATCCTGAGATCAATCAACAAGGCTCCTTTTTTCATTTTCTTAATCATATCTTCGGAAATAACCTGCCGGACTGGGGAATTGATATACCGCATCGCGCCGATGACTACATCTGCCGATTTAAATGCATTATAAAGTACATTCGGCTGAAAAACGGAAGTAAAAACGGTACGTCCTAATGCATTTTGTATTCTTCGAAGTTTATTGATATCATTGTCAAAAATTTTTACAAATGCACCTAATCCTAAAGCTCCTCTTGCTGCAGTAGTCCCTGCTGCGCCTGCCCCCAGAATAATAACTTCCGTCGGCGAGATTCCTGGAACGCCACCCATCAGAATTCCTTTTCCTCCGTGCGTATTGCTCAGAAGTTCGGAGGCTACGGAGATGGATGCCGCTCCTTCTATTTCCGAAATGGAATTACGAACAGGATAGCAATTTTCTTCCGCTGATATCAGTTCATAGCCGATCCCATTTATTTTGTTCGTAATCATGGATTGGATAACTTCCTTGGAAAAATCACGTAAATGCAGCATACTGCAAATCGTAGTCCGTGATTTCATCATCTGCACCTCTTCAATGCATGGAGGAGAAATCTTGAAAACGATATCACTCTGAAAAACCGTTCTTTTGTCTTCTGTAATTTCCGCTCCGGATTCCGAATAGTGAGTATCCGAATAATTAATGCCGAGCCCGGCTTCAGATTCGAGAATTACTTTATGTCCCGCATCCACAATCATGTCTACAGCTTCAGGCGTGAACGCCAGACGCTTTTCCTCTTCTTTCTCCTTGGGAATACCTATCGTAATTTGATTCCTTGTTTTAGTCAGCTCCTTTACCAGTTCCTGAGGTATATGAGCTGTTTCTCCGATGTGGGACTGTCGTGATTTCATCTTTTAATGAACAATTTGTTACAAAATTAGTGAAAATATGTGATTATATGCCTGAATATATCTTGAAATTTTGCCTTTAGAGTATATTGATGTACTTTTGGGGTAAATATTGTCAGCTTATGTCGTTTCGAGGACTATTCAAGGACATCTCCATGGGGAGACAACTCTTTATCTTTACTTCGTTTATCGTTCTGGGAGTCATTTTTTCCCAATATTTCTTCTATGTATTTCTTTGGATGAAGACCGGCTTTTCCAAAGAAATTACAGATGAGCTAATACTTCAAATCAATGAAAATGCAGATTTGTTGCGGCAATTGCTGTTTTTTCAATCTGTATGCGCTTTTATTTTCCCATCTCTGATCATGGCTTACTTGTTCGGTACAAATACCGCTAGTTATTTGCATGCAGATTCTCCATTCTCCGGTAAAACCGGTTTATTGACGGTTCTTAGTATTGTTTTAGCTTTGCCGATGATTAATTGTCTCGCTTACTGGAATCAACAAGTCGAGCTTCCGGAGTCCATGGGAGGTGTTGAAACTTTGATCCGCAACATGGAAGATCAGGCTCAGGAAATATTTGACAAATTGCTTTTTACGGATAGTTTTATAACCTTTTTGTACAATTTTTTGATTGTTGCTCTGTTGGCGGCTATCGGAGAGGAATTCCTGTTTCGGGGAGTTTTAAAAAATATCTTTTCCCGGAAAATGAAAAATCATCACTTGATTATCTGGATTACGGCTATTATTTTCAGTTTGGTCCATTTTCAGTTTTACGGTTTTTTCCCTCGTATGTTTTTGGGTGCTTATTTAGGTTATTTGTTGTATTATACCCAAAGCGTCTGGGTTCCTGTACTGGCTCATTTGACGAACAACGCCATCGGAGTAATCGGTTATTATAAATTCTACAATACGGAAGAAGCCCGGGCTTTGGATGCTTTCGGAACGGGTTCTACTTACTGGGCAGCTATTCTGTCTTTCATCTTGTTCAGTCTGACATTTTATTTCCTGATACGGACTTGTCGCAATGAAAGGGAGGAATAATTGCTTAATTATAAGGCTTTTTTTCTCAGTTCGAAGTCTCTTCCCAAATATTTTTCACGCACGACGGAGTTTGCCGCCAGTTCTTCTGCTACACCTTGGAACAATACTTTTCCTTCAAAAAGAAGATAAGCGCGGTCGGTAATACTCAGTGTTTCATGTACGTTGTGGTCGGTTATCAGAATGCCGATATTTTTGTGTTTCAATTTACCTACGATTTGTTGGATATCCTGCACCGCGATGGGGTCTACTCCGGCAAAGGGCTCATCCAACATGATGAATTTAGGGTCGATGGCGAGACAGCGGGCGATTTCCGCACGCCGCCGTTCTCCCCCTGATAGTTGGTCTCCCAGGTTCTTCCTTACTTTTCCCAATCCGAATTCCGCAATTAGGCTCTCCAACTTTTCTTTTTGATAATCAAGAGGTTTTTCAGTCATTTCCAATACAGAACGAATGTTATCTTCTACTGACATTTTACGAAAAATAGAGGCTTCCTGCGCCAGATAGCCGATACCGTTTTGCGCTCTTTTATAGACGGGAAATTTGGTTATATCAAGATCATTCAGGAATATTTTCCCTTCGTTTGGTATGACAAGCCCTACGGTCATATAAAATGTCGTTGTTTTTCCCGCCCCGTTCGGGCCGAGTAATCCAACGATTTCGCCTTGCTTTACATCTATAGATACATGGTTGACAACTGTTCTGTTGCGGTATTTTTTTACCAAGTTTTCGGTACGAAGAATCATTTGTTCCATTCCTGTGCGGGTTACGGGTTATAGCTTACAAGTTTACATTACTCGCTACTTGTTATTGATTTGTTCGCAAAAGTAGCAAAAAAACATTACATTTGTGGTTTGATAAAAACATTCAATCGGTTCAAATGAAAGCATTACAAAATTTTGGAGAGTATTCTATGCTGATGTTTAGGACTTTTCTCATCCCGGATCGCTGGAGTGAGTTCTTTAAACAGACGAGCCGGGAAATATATAAATTAGGAGTAGATTCTATCGGGATAGTTGTCTTTATATCCATATTTATCGGAGCGGTTATCACCATGCAGATTTCAATCAATATCAGTTCTCCTTTGGTTCCTGTTTTTACAGTAGGATATGTTACTAGGGAGATTATATTGCTTGAATTCTCATCTACTATCATGTGTCTGATACTGGCCGGAAAAGTCGGTTCGAATATTTCCTCGGAGATTGGTACCATGCGTGTTACCGAGCAAATAGATGCCCTGGAGATTATGGGCGTTAATTCGGCTAACTTCTTGATTCTTCCCAAATTGATCGCTTTTATGGTGTTTATTCCCGTGTTATCCGTATTGAGTATGTTTTTTGGAGTCATAGGAGGTTATGTCATCGGATATTTATCTTCAGATATCATTACAGTTTCCAATTATGAATTCGGATTGATGTTTTGGTTTAATCCTTTCAATATTATCTATTCAATCGTGAAGTCGGTTATTTTTGCTTTTATCATCGCTTCCATCGCCTCGTATTTCGGATATAATGTGAAAGGAGGAGCTTTGCAAGTGGGGAAAGCTAGTACGAATTCGGTTGTCATGAGTAGTATAATGATCTTGACATTTGACTTGATAATCACACAATTGATGTTAGCATGATTGAAGTAAAAAATTTGGTTAAATCATTTGAAGGCCGGATAGTGCTGAATAATATCTCGACTACATTTGAGCC